>CAZFBP010000010.1:12486-25185 GCA_964517255.1 uncultured Chryseobacterium sp. | reverse complement strand
GGCGTATCGCGCCTGCATCGCGTCAACGATGCCTTGCACGTCCATGCCTGGCGCCAATTCGATCTTGTTCTTGCTGATGAAGTAGTCGGGGTACGAATAGCGCAGCTCGGAGCAGGTCTTGCCACTGCGCGCCAGCAGCGTGAGGAAGAGCGCGATGCCCGCCAGCGCGTCGCGGCCATAGTGCAATTCGCTCAGGATCACCCCGCCGTTGCCCTCGCCGCCAATGGGGGCCTTCACCTCGCGCATCAGCTCCACCACGTTCACCTCGCCCACCGCGCTGGCGTGACGCTTACGGCCATGCCGCGCGGCGACATCCTCGAGCGCGCGCGTGCTGCTCAGGTTGCTCACCGTGGGGCCGGGGCGATGCGCGAGCACATGGTCCGCGCACGCCACCAGCGTGTACTCTTCGCCGAAGAGGCTGCCATCCTCGCACACCAGCGCGAGGCGGTCCACGTCGGGGTCCACGGCGACGCCGAGCTGCGCCTTCCGTGCGCGCACCACCATGCAGAGGTCCTTCAGGTTCTCCGGCAGCGGCTCGGGGTTGTGCGGGAAGCGGCCGTTGGGCTCGCAATGGATCGCCGCCACCTCCACGCCCAGCCGCTCCAGCAGCATGGGCACGGCCACGCCGCCCACGCTGTTCACCGCATCCACCACCACGGTGTAGCGCTTCGCCGCGATGGCCGCGGCATCCACCAGGTCGAGCTCGAGGATCGCGTCGATGTGGCGCTTCGTCCACGAATCATCGTTGCGCACCTGGCCCAGCTGCTCCACATCGACCGCCTGCCATTCATCGCGCTCCGCGATGCGCAGCACTTCGGCGCCATCTGCCGCGCTGATGAATTCGCCTTTCGCGTTGAGCAGCTTGAGGGCGTTCCATTGCGCGGGGTTGTGGCTCGCAGTGAGGATGATGCCGCCGATGGCGCCCTCGCCGGGCACCGCCATCTCCACGGTGGGCGTTGTGGCCAGGCCCAGGTCGATCACGTCGATGCCCAGGCCCACGAGCGTGCCGCGCACCAGGTCGGCCACCATCGGGCCGCTGATGCGCGCGTCGCGGCCCAGCACCATGGCGGGGCGCGCGCTGCCGTTGGCACGGCTCCGCATGAGCGATGCGAAGGCCGCGGTGTAGCGCGTGACATCGAGCGGCGTGAGGCCCGAGCCCGGCGCGCCGCCGATGGTGCCGCGGATGCCCGAGATGGATTTGATCAGCGTCATGGTGTTCGGATGCCGGGCAAAGCTATTCGAGCGCGTTGGCCAGCGCATCGTATTCACGCTCATGGCGATCTCGTTCCTTGCGCCACGCATGCCGGCCACCACCGCCACCCGCACCGCGCGCTGGGCGCTCTTCACGCTGCTTCTTGCCGCGTGCTCGTGGCACATCGAGCGCGCGCGCGACGACAACACGGTGAGCCGCGCGCTGGCCGTGCGCGCGCTGGTGGAGGAAGGCCGGCTGGAGATCACCCCGCACCACGAGCTCACCGGCGACAAGGCACGCACCGGCGAACGCTACTTCAGCGACAAGGCGCCCTTGCCCACGTATGTGGTTGCTGCGCTCTGGAAGATGGCTCGCGCGTTCGGCGCGGTGGATCGATCCGATGATCCCGTGGATGCGCGCATCCTGGTGCTCGGCGGCTTCCTCTTCGGCAGCGTGCCCATGGCATTGATCCTCTTCATCGCGTTCACGGAGTTGAGGAAGCGCGGGCCCAGCGCGCCGTGGGAGCTGGCCATCGTGCCGTTGCTGGGCTCTTTCCTATTCGTGTACAGCGGCACCTTCTTCAACCACTTGCCCGCAGCGCTCTTCGCCTTGCTGACGGCCTTGGCGCTGCGTGATGGGCACCACCTGCGAGCAGGGCTCTGGGCCGGGCTGGGCGTGGCCTGCGATGCCGCCCTGCTCTTCGTGCTCCTTGTGTGGCTGGTGCAGCAGGCCATGCAGCGGAAGGCATTCGTGCACTTGCTTGTCGGTCTTGTGCCAGGCGCGGCTATCACCATGATCAACAACCTTGCGGTTACCGGGTCGCCGTTCACCTTTCCCAGCGCGCACGCGGTGAACTACGGCGTGATGCGCGAGGGCTACGGCTTCGGCAGCTGGCAGCCCGATGCCTTCCTCGGCCTCACCGTGAGCGCGTACCGTGGCCTGCTCTTCTTCGCACCGGCGTTGATCGCCGTTCTCATGCTCGCGTGGATGGAGCGGAAGCGGCTGCTCGGATCAAGCATGCTGCGCGATCCGTTCGTCCTGCCCTCCATCGCCTTGATCCTCGTCTTCTTCACCCACGCCACGTGGTGGGGCGGTTGGGCCTACGGTCCTCGCTACCTCACGACGGTGCCGGTGCTGTTGCTGGCGCGTGCCATGCCTGCGCTCGCCATGCGGCCACTGCTCGCTCGCGCCGCCATCGGCCTTGGGCTCTTCGGCCTGCTGTGCGCCGTGGCGGCCAAGCTCACCACGGGGCACGGCCTTCCCACCGAGGAGCGGAACCCCTTCATGGGCATGGTGCTGCCGCTGATCCGCGAGCGCGCGTTCCACGGCGCGGGCTGGCCGTTGGACGCCGGCTTCTCGCCTGCGATGGGCGCCTTCCTCTTCATCGCTTTCCTCGCGCTCGCTTACTTCGGCGTCCGCCGCGTGGCGCCCCGTTGCTGATGCACCTGTTCTTCTGCCCCGACCTGGAGACCGGCCTGGTGAACCTGCCGGAGGAAGAGGCGCACCACGCCACGCAGGTGTTGCGGTTGGGCGTGGGCCAGCGCATCGGGCTGCTGAACGGGCGAGGCACGCGGGCTGAAGCCGAACTGGTGGATGTGAACAGGAAGCGCTGCGTGGCCATGGTGCTGGAATCCATCGAGATCGCCGCGGAACGAAGCGCGCGCATCCACCTGGCCGTGGCGCACACCAAGCAGGCCGAGCGCTTCGAGTGGCTGGTGGAGAAGGCCGTGGAGATCGGCGTGGACCGCATCACGCCATTGGCCACCTCGCGCACGGAGCGGGCGCGCGCGCGCATCGACCGCTTGGAACGCGTGGCCATCAGCGCCATGAAGCAGAGCCAGCGCGCATGGCTGCCGCAGATCGACACGCTCACGTCACTGCGTGACCTGCTGAGCGAGCCGCTTCCCAAGCAGCGCTACTATGGCCTGCTCGCGGAGCACAGCCTGCCCTTCCGCGACCTGTACGAGCCGGACTCGGATGCCCTGGTGATGATCGGGCCGGAAGGCGACTTCACCCCGGCCGAGGCGGAGCAAATGCGCGCGCACGGCGCCATGGCAGTGACATTGGGGAGCGCGCGACTGCGCACGGAGACCGCCGCCCTGGCCGCGTGCGCTTGGATGAGCCTGCATCAGCCGGGGTAACTTCGGCCCGATGATGCGTGTGCCTTTCACCCTGATCCTCTCGGCCCTGATGGCCGCGCATGCCTTCGCCCAGGGCAGTTACAAGCTGGCCGTGCTCAAGTACGCTGGGGGCGGCGACTGGTACTCCAACCCCACCAGCGTGCCCAATCTGGTGAAGTTCTGCAACGCGCAGCTCGGCATGGGCATCCATCCCGACGTGCCCGTGGCGGACGTGGGCAGCGCGGAGCTCTTCAACTACCCATTGGTGCACATGACCGGCCACGGCAACGTGACCCTCACACCCAAGGAGGCGGAGAACCTGCGCGCCTACCTCATCGGCGGCGGTTTTCTGCACATCAGCGACAACTACGGCATGGACCCTTATGTGCGGCCCATGCTGGCGCGCGTGTTCCCCGAGGCGCAATTGATGGAGCTGCCCTTCGCGCATCCCATCTACCATCAGGCCTTTGATTTCCCCAGCGGGCTGCCCAAGGTCCATGAGCACGATGGCAAGCCTCCACGCGGCTACGGCCTCTTCTGGGAAGGCCGCCTGGTCTGCTTCTACGATTCGGAATGCGACCTCGGAGACGGCTGGGAGGACGCGGACGTGCACGGCGACAGCGAGGAGAAACGGACCAAGGCTTTGCGCATGGGCGCCAACATCGTGCGCGTCGCCTTCAGCGGCCAGGGCGATTGATGCCGATGCCTGCCGCCACCCTCGCTGAGCGTTATGCCGCCGTGAAGGCGCAAGTGCGGCACGGCGTCACCTTGGTGGCCGTGAGCAAGAAGCGCACGGCCGAAGAGGTCCGCGCGCTGTACGATCTGGGCCACCGCGACTTCGGCGAGAATTACGCGCAAGAGCTGCGTGAGAAGCAAGCTCATCTGCCGCCCGACATCCGCTGGCACTTCATCGGCCATCTGCAGCGCAGCAACGCGCGGCACATCGTGCCCATCGCCCACCTGATTCACGGCATCGATAGCGAGGCGCTGCTGGACGAAGTGGAGAAGCGCGCTGCGGCCAATGGCCAGCCTTGCGCGGTGCTGGCGCAGGTGCACATCGCCAGGGAGGAGACCAAGCACGGCCTCTCTGCCGACGAGGCACGCGCGCTCGGGCTGCATTGGCTGCAAGGCGCATGGCCCAACGTGCTGCTCCAAGGCCTCATGGGCATGGCCACCAACACCACCGACATGCGCGCTGTTCGGGCCGAGTTCGATGGGCTCGCGGAGCTCCACACGGAGATCCGATCGCTGCTGGGAAAGCAAGGCGCGGGCTTCAACACGTTGAGCATGGGCATGAGCGGCGACCTCGCCGAAGCCCTCGCGGCGGGAAGCAATTTGGTGCGCGTGGGCACTGCGATCTTCGGCGAACGTGGCTGAAGGCAACCGCCTCGGCGGATCGCGTCTATCGAGCATAGCTTTCGGAACCCAAGCCCCTGACCATGATCCGGATCGTTACGCTGAGCTTCCTGCTCCTGCCGCTCACCCCCGCCCTCGCGCAGCGCCACGTGGAAGTGGGCATCGCGTCGGGCGTCACACATTACTACGGCGATCTTGGCAACCTCGATGGCCAGGTCCAATGGAACAGCACGAGGCCGGGCCTCATGGTCACCTTCCGCGATTTCCTCAACAACAAGAAGCGATACATCACGCGCTCGCTCACCACCGAAGCGCGCCTGTGCTGGTTCCGTACGGGCTATGAGGAGGCCGACCCGATCAAAGGCTACGACTACAGCGAGCTGAAGAACAGGGGTCGGGGCATCGGTTTCCGTAACGACTTGGTGGGCCTCAGCGGGCATCTGGTGCTCAATGCCTACCGCCAGCCTTACCAGCCGCTCTTCCACCAGCGTTTCTTCATGTACTTCCACATCGGCTTGGGCGTGTACTACGGCCGCCCGCGCGCCGACCTCTTCCGCGGCGACATCGACCAGGCGAACCGCTACTACTTCTGGAACGATGGCACCGTGCGCGACATGGCCCAGGACGACCCTGATGCGTCGCAAGCGCAGACCTTGGAGCGCGACGGCAAGTACGAGACCGACCTCTACGAGTGGCAGACCGAAGGTGGCGTAGGCGCCGGCGAGCAAGGCAGGCGCTTCCGGCTCTCGCCCTGGCACATGGCCATGCCCATCGGCGCGGGCGTGCGCGTGATGGCCACCAAGCAGATGAGCGTGGGCTTGGAGTTCAGCTACATCATGTTCATGAACGACCGCATCGATGACGTGAGCGACCGCTACGCCACGTACGCGGAGATCGACGCGGCGTATGCCGGCGACCTGAATCGCCAGCAACTGGCCAGGTACATCAGCGACCCCACCAGGCAAGGCACCAATGGCGAAATCGGCACGGGCACCAGTCGTCGCGGCAATCCAGGCCTGCTCGATACCATCAGCTTCTTCAACTTCGAGGTATCGTACAAATTCAAGCGCGCCCCCGGCCGCCGCAGCTTCCTTTCCATGAAGCGTGGCAAGGACTCCACTTCCGCTCGCTGACCGCCGATGGCCACCGAAGGCATCTCCGCTACTGCTCGCATCGCCCGCTGGTGCGCTCGTCTGGCTTCCTTCGCCATGGTCATCTTCTTCGGGCTTTTCGCCGCAGGGCGCGAGGAAGGCAACGAGGATCTCATCGGCCGGTTCATGCATTTTCTCCCCGCCTTGATCGCGGTTGCATTGCTGGTGCTGGCCTGGAAGCGGCCATGGATCGGTGTGGTCGGTTTCGCCTGCCTTGCGTTGCTCTATGCGTGGATGGCCCACGACCGTTGGGACTGGGTGCTGGTCATCAGCGGGCCGCTGCTGCTGGTCGCGGGCTTTCACGCCTGGGCGTGGATCGCAGGCCGCAAGGGATAGCTTCGCCGCATGACGCAACGCGCCACCAAGCAGCAGCGCATGGACCTCGCCTTCGCTGCCCTCCTCAACGACGATGATGCTGCCGCGCTCACCGCGCTCACGCGCATCGAGCAGCAGGGCGATGCACGGGCCATCCCGCATCTGCTGAAGGCGCGCATCGCGAGTCCGTCCTCGACTGTTCAGGCGCGCATCGTCTCCCTGCTGAATCAGGTGAAGGCACGCGATGCCATGAACGTGCTCATGGCCGCGATCGCCGACCCCGAACTGCTGCCCGCTCGCCGCATCGCGCTGGCCGCCATATGGAACGCGGGCCTCGATGCGCGCGAGCACCTGGAGCCACTCATCACGCTTGCCGTTGAAGGCGATGACCAGGAGTGCTTCGAGTGCCTCACGGTGATCGAGAACCAGGAGATCTGGCCGGAGAAGGCCGCGCGCCTTGGGCTGGCGCGCGTGCGCGAAGCGGCCGCGGCCGAAACGCGCGAGTACCGCCGCGCGATGCTCAACGATATCACGCTGGTGCTCGAGGACCGCTTGGGCGCTTAACGCCGATAGAGCCTGCGCGCGAACAGCAGCAGAAGGATTCCAACGGCCACGCCCCAATAGAATTCGCTTCGCGTGAAGGTCTTCTTGATCAAGTAAGGCATCAGGCGCCAGTTGAAGGGCTCCTGCCCCACCCGCTCGCGCCACCAGGTCGCATCGTAGGCCTCGGGTGCTTCGAGTTGCTGGCCGGTGAGCGAGAGCGCGCTCCACTTCACCCTGTCCGGGTACACATCGGCGATCAAGAGCGCGTCGCGCGGCTCATCGCGGATGGCGCATTGGATGTAGGTGATGCCGGGCGCGTGCTGCTGGAAGAAGATGCTGCTGGGCGCCTGCCCGCCGAGGCTGCCGCTGATCCAATAGACCTGCGCCTGTTCCGCGATCCGCTGAAGGATGGGATAGACCTCTTTCTGGAAGTTGGTGCCCGCGAGCGATCGGGTGTTGTCCTTGAAGAGGTCGGCGTACTGCGGATCGCCTTCAGCCCAGATGGGGCGGTGAGAGATGAGAAAGACGCGCTTGGGGCGTTCGGGGCCCTTCGCGTCACTCACGGACTGCAATTGACTTCGTGCTTTCGCGCTGAAGGAGCCATCGTTCGCTTCAGTATTCGTGATGAAGACCACATCACGACCAAGCAGGATCCTGCCCAACTCGATGGTCTCATCACCGACCGCTCCGCCCAAATCATGGTTGCCTGGCGCGTTGAACAAGGGAACACGAAGTCTGGTGAACAAGGCGTTCGTGTAACGACGCCTGTCCGTTGATCCATTCATGAACAAGTCGCCGGTGCTGAGGAAGAGGTGCGCGCCGAGCTTGTTGATGGTATCGAGGTTGGCCAGCAACGTGGAGGCCGGGTAGCCGCTCCGGTTGCTGCTCTCGCCGTGGAAGTGCCCGCCGATGAGGATGCGGTAATGGCCGGTGCTGTCGGCGGGGAGCACATGCAGGCCGTTGAACGGCGAGCGCTGCGCGAAAGCAGCGGAGGCCGCGATCAGCAGCCCGCCAACCACCAGCCCGGTCCCGTTCCTCATTCCTCGGAAGAATTGGCCGCGCCGCCCACGCTCTTCCCGTCCACGGTGATGCGGCTCCCTTCCCCAACCGTGTACTCGTTCTTCGCGTCGCTGATGGCCACCTTCTTCAGATTCACGGTCACAGGGCCGTAGCGCATCTCGTCCTTCTTCGCCTCGGCGACGAGTTCAACTCCATTGATCGCGCCGCCGTCCACTTCGATGCTTGCTCCTTCACGGCCCTCGATCGCCTGCTTCACGCCGCGCACGCGCAGATCCTGAGCGACGATGCGCCCCGACTTCACGGCTTTCACCGCGATGCCCTTCGCGCCGAACACCTCGATTCCTTCCATGCGCGCCTGGCCGCCATCGATGCTCACGGCATCGTCGGCAGCGCCGGAGAACGCGCAGCGCGAAAGGCTCACATGGGCGAAGTGCGCTTCGAGCTGATCGGAGCCGCCTGTGAAGCCGCACTCTGTGAGCGACAGCTTCCCCATCGCAGCATCAAGCAGCGTGGAACCGGTGCCGCCGAACGAGCAATGCACCAACTCGGCATCGGAGTGGTGGAAGGAGAGGTCGCCGCTGCGCTCCTGATCGCTCTTGTAGCGCGAGAGGTTGGTGAACCGCACGTGCCGCAAGCGCGAAAGGCCCTTCGCGCCGATGACATGGATGCCGTGCGCGCTGCTGTCCGCGCTGAAGACCTCGATCGGCACGCCTTCCATGCCCTTCCACAGCAAGCCCGCGTGACTGATGATCTCGGCGCCCTGCACCAGATTCAGCTTCAACGGAGCCGTGGCGATGCAGGTGTAGCCCTCGGGCAAAGTGATGGTCTTCTCCAACGTCCAAGACCCGGGCTGGATAGTGATGGCGCGCGCTGAATCATCGTACCGCAGCCAGGGCAAGGAGCGCGGATCCACCTGTTGACCGCTACCCATCAACCTATCCAGATCATGCAGCAGCGCGTGCGGGAATACTTCGACCTCGCTCTTGCGCGATGCGCCCAGCACGGAGCAGGAGAGCTTCAAGCCTGCGCGATCCACCTTCACCTTGCTGGGGAATCGCAGATCCACCGGCGCGCCGACCCTTCCCGGCTTCCGCACGGGGATGATGCTCTTCGCCACCGGCCGCACCCGCGTTCCATCGGCGAGCACGAGTTCATGCGCCTCGATGGGCAAGCCTTCGATGGGCACCACGCTGATGCGCACGGTGTCCGGGCCGCTGTCGTCGAGATAGGCATGCAGGGCCTTAGGCGGCGCGATGAGCTCGCGGATGACCTGCTGGTTCTTGTA
Organism: uncultured Chryseobacterium sp.; assembly: GCA_964517255.1. Classification (GTDB taxonomy): domain Bacteria; phylum Bacteroidota; class Bacteroidia; order Flavobacteriales_F; family PHOS-HE28; genus PHOS-HE28. The sequence continues at coordinate 16,203 of CAZFBP010000010.1, read as the reverse complement.
GTACACCGCGCGGTCCATCTCCTTGTAGGGGAACTCGCGGTAGAGCACGGCGCTGGCGCTGTCGAGCGCGGGCTGAAGCGCTGCGAACGTGCTGTCGAGCCAGGTCGTGCGGCTCACGCGCTCCAGGTGCATCACGTACGCACGGAAGAGCGCCTCATCGTTGAACCATTGCGTGTGCAGGTCCATGCCCTCATCGTGCCTGCCCACCCAACGGTCGCTGCCCGCGAGCGTGCGGATGGGATGCGCGCTGAAGCTCTCATAGGAGACGGGCTCCACGCGCTTAGAGGCGGGGTCGAAGTAGAATTTCACGTCACTCCAATCGAGGCTGTGGTGTCCGCCCACGAGGTCGAGGATCGCATGATGCCGCGCGATGAGGTCCACATCGAAGGCCTCAGACGCGCTCAGCCTGCCTCTTCGAAAGGCGTCCATCACAGCCACCGCCTCCTCAAAGCGCGCGCGTGCCTGTTTGTCGTTCTCCAGATCGCTGCTTCCGAAGGCATCCACCGCTGCCGCTTGGTACGCTGCGAAGGGCTCATCGAAACGCAGCTTGTTCATCTCGTTGAGGCGGTGCTGCCAGAACAGCGCCGGGTCGAAGCGGAAGAGCGGGCCATCGATGCGTGCGTTGCGCTCCAGCAGTTCCGGCCCGAAGTGCTCTTCAAAAGCGTACACGCCCAGGTTCTCCTCGTTGAAGCGCACCGTGGCGAAGCCGTAGCGCAGGGCGATGACGCCCTCGGCGCTCATGAGGCGGTGGTAGAGCCAATCGCACAGGTAGTTGCGCGTGCCGGGGTGCTGCAAGGAGAAGCGCCGCATGCCGAGGAATCCGCCATCCTTCTTCGCCACCACGCGGAAGCTCCACTTGCGGCCCTCCACATGGTCGGTGAGCTTGCCCTTGATGCGCAGCTTCGCCTCGAAGCCCCGGCCATCGTGCTCCAGCTTCGCGGGAACGTAGCTGTTGCCTTCTGGAAGGATCACGCCGCGCGCGCGCGCCTCATCCACCACGCGCTGCAGCTCGGCCATGTCGCCATCGCTCACTACGATCGCGAGTTGCTCGGGCTCCACGGCGAAGCTCGCCGGGTAATTGCGCGCCACTTGCTTGATGAAGGTCTTCAGCCCCGCGTGGCCCTTCGCTTTCAGCACGCGGTCCGCGCCGATGGCCGCTGCCGCGAGCGCGATCGCCGCGGCCCCGAGCACGATGAGCCGTCGGTGCTTGCGGGTGCTGGGCTTGCGGGCGGTCATGGAAGGGCGGCGAAGGTAGGCCGGTGCGCTCAGGCGGGTTGGGCCGCGGGCGCCAGCGCTGGAGGAGCGTCTTCTTCGCGAGGCGCGCCCTCGAACTCGCGCCAGTTGGCGATCTCCGGCTCGGTGACCACGGTCATGATCATGAGCAGCACGATGGTGTACGGGTTGAGCGAGCCCACCAGCCAGCTCTCGTACATGATGCTGAAGAGCACGCTGAACATGATGGCCAGGCTCATGGGCACCAGTTTGCTGGCCTTGAAGAAGAGCAGGAAGAGGCTGCGCAGGAAGATGATCAGCCCCAGCAGGCCGGTGTTGAGCCACATGCTCAGGTAGGTGTTGTGCACGCCGCCCTGGTGGCCCTGCTGCTCCAGATAGACGCGGTAGCGGCGCATGATGCTCTCATCGTTGGCGAAGCCGCCGCCGAAGACGAAGAAGCGCTGCACATGGCCCCAGGCGAATTCCCACGCGAAGTAGCGGCCGCTGCCCTCTTCGATGGTCTCCAGGCGGAAGTACTTCTCCAGGCCGAGCGCGGCCACGAGCACTTCCAGGTTGCTGCTGATCACCTCCACGGTGAGGATCATGAACACCAGGCCCACCAGGCCCAGCAAGGCGGAGTACGCGAAGAAGCGGTGGAAGACGAGGAACATGGCCGAGGAGGCCAGTGAGGCGCGGGATCCGCTCACCACGAGGAAGTAGAGGATGAAGCCGAAGATCACCACGCGCTCGCGGAAGCTGAAGAGGTCCTTCTTCAGCGCGCTCACCACCGAGGCGAGCATGAGCAGCAGGTAGCAGTAGATGGCCATGCCGTTGGGGTTGCCGAAAAGGCCGCGGAAGCGTCCTGCCACGTGCGCGAACTCGGGGTCCACCCAGTTCACCACGAAGCCGAAGAGCAGCACGAGCAGCATGTAGAAGACCAGGTTGCGCAGGAACTCCCAGCCCTGGCGCCGGAAGCAGTAGAGGATGAAGTTGGGCACGATCAGGAACATGAGCGCGTAGCTGATCGTCTTCTGGATGGAGGTGAACAGGGCGTTGCTGAACACCAGCGGCACCAGGCAGTACAGGAAGAAGGGCAGGAAGATGTTGAAGACGCTCGAGAGCGGTGCGAAGCGACGAAGCTCGATCAGCAGCAGCATGGAGATGGCCAGGACGTAGAAGTTCTTGGCATCCTTGAACACGCGCATCACGGGGAACATGTCCTTCTCCATGTCGGAGAGCACCAGCACGAGCAGCATGCCGAAGAGCAGCTCCGGCCAGAGGTCGCGCGACTTGAAGTAGAACACCGAGAGCGGCAGCAACGCGTACACCGCCTGCTGATAGACGATGCCCACCACGAGCCACACGCACATCACCAGCACCAGCTGCCAGTGGTCCCGGATGAACTTCACCATGTCTTGCAGGGGTTCATGGTGCGGTCATGTCGTTCAGCTGCCTGCGCGCCTCGGGCATCCGCGCGCGGGCGAAGGCGCGGATGGCCTCCACTTCCTGCTCCCACTGGACCACAGTAGCAGGCTTGCGCCAGCGGTCCGTGTGGCGCTCCATCTCCGGACGCATCGCGGCGGCCACGCTGTCGAGCACGGCGATGCAACGATCGGTGGCGAAGGGGCCTTCGATCAGCGCCTGCCCGATGTTCACGAAGCGCTCGCGCAGCACGTCGTTGCGCATCATGGCCAGGTAGAGGCGTGAGAGGATGGTGCCTGCCGCGCGCACTTTCACGAAGAGGTCCGTCGTCGCCGGTGCATTGGCGCCGAAGCCCAGGTCCGAGTCGCCCATGACGAATCGCCATCGGCCATCGCGCACGGTGCCCAGCTCCGGCCTGCCGTTCCAGCGCCAGTACTTCACGTTCTGCCGCGGCCAGTCCATGTTGCCCAGGATCATCTGCGAGGCCATGTAGGTGAGGAAGCCGTGCACGTCCATGCGCGCCTCCAAGGTGTCGAGCCAGGCGGGGTCCTTGGCGTCCCAGCGCTCGGTGCGGCTCATGAGCCGGGCGAAGCGCTTCAGGTCGGCGCTGTCGCCGCTCACCAGCGCGTTCTTGTCCTCGATGAGGGTGATGCGCTTGCGCGCGATCCCGTGCCGTCGCGCCAACTCGCGCGCATCCATGCGCTGGCGCAGGTGATGCACGCCTTGGTAGGCGCCGTTGAGATAGGCCACGCAGGTGAGCGACTTGCTCGTGCCGAACGGCAGATCGTCGCACAGCGCGTGCTGGTACGCATCGCGCAGCATGGCCTTCACTTGATCGTTGCCCGCCGCGCGCAGCACCAGTGCCCGAGATCCCGCGCCATCGCCATCGGCGAAGGGGCCGGTCGGCAGCGGCTCAGCGAAGAGAAGTCGGAAGGCGTGCTGCGGGAAACCGCGCGTCATTTGGCCGTTGATGCGCAGCCCTGCATCGGCCTGCAGCAGCTCCTCGCCGTCGGTGCCGATGAGCTGCACGCGCGCCTTGCGCTCCCAGGCCTTGCCGCGGCCGTGGTAGTTGCCGGGGTACTT
>CAZFBP010000010.1:0-12476 GCA_964517255.1 uncultured Chryseobacterium sp. | reverse complement strand
CCACCATTTCGGGTCGTTGGCGTAGGTGCGCAGCGTGGCCGCAGGAAGATGCAGGATGCCCTCGCCCGGCACCGCGATGCCCTCGGCGGCGCCCAGCAAGCCATCGGGGTCGGTGCTGATGGAGACCACCGGCAGCGCGTGGCGCGTGAAGAGGAAGGTGCGCATGGCGTACGGCCCTCGCCCTTCGGCCGCGCGCACCACCTGGGCGGCGGGCAGCCCAGCGCGCGGGTGCCGCCATTGGATCGCCGTGGGCGTGGCCAGCGCGCGCGCCACGGCCCGCGCATCGGCCCGCGCCGTGAGCGCCGAGCTGCTCCCATGCCTTGTTGCATGGTTGATCCGGTTGTCCGTGGCGATCCACAGCGCCTCGCCTTCATGCGCCGAGATGCGCACCGCTTCGCCTTCCTGCAAGTAGGCATTGGCCGGGTGGATCGTGGGCAACGCGCCTGAATCCTCAGGGCGCGGTGGCCGCGCGGGTCGATCCATCATGGCGCACAGCACCGCGCTCGCGACCACGCTCAGCAGCAGCACCAGCAGCGTTCGGTTATGCGCGGAGAGACCAGCCATCGTTCAATTGCGCGGCGCCAGGGCCCAGCGGGCCACCAGCGCGAACAGCACGCCCGCCACGGCGGTGACCAGCGCGGCGTGGCTGCCGCATCCCAGGCCCATCACCAAGGCGCCGAAGCGCAGCACCTGGTGCCTGCGGTCGCTCTCGCCGCCGCGCGCCAGAACCGCGAAGGCCAGCAGCAGCACCGCCAGGGGCAGTTGCGCTCCCACCAGCGCCGCGCCAAGGGCCGCGGCCGCGGCCCAGAGCGCCAGCTCGCGCATGCCTTCAGCGGGCAATCGGCCGCCCACGCGCGCCAGCACAGCGCCCAGCAGCGCCGCCACCAGCATCTGGAAGAGCAGCAGCGCGATGTCCTGCGGCGCGAAATGGCCCATGTTGTCGGCCAGGAAGCCCATCCAATCCATGCGGTCACGTTTGCGCCAAAGCTAGGCGGCGGGAATCAGCGGGGAATAAGCGAGTCGCGGCGAACAAGGTCGTGTGTGATGGTGGTGCCGCAGGCTTGTTTGCCGGAAGCAGGGTCCGCCCGCCACGCACAGGACCAACGCGCGGCGAGTCCGGTGCACACCGGACCGCTGCGGGGGCATCGTGATGGTTACATTCGCCGAAGACCGTGCGGGGATCAAGAAGAAGAAGCATGGATTCAACCATGGATTCAACTCACGGATTCAACTCATAAACGCAATCGGATAGACCGACAAGAGGGCTGAACATTTCTTCAGGAGGAGGAGCGGCTCGCACCCCTCGCTCCCCGCTGAATGGAGGATGCGGCCTACCCTTGTTCCGGGGTCCAATCCGTTGCAGGAATGAGCCATATCACCGATGAGTAAAGGTGCATCACACAGCGCATGAAGAAGGCCGGTCATCAGCAGAAGCTGATCGCCGAGGCCTTGGGCAAGTCCGAGTCGGCCATCAGCCGCGAGGTCAGGCGCAACTGCGACCAGCGCAATGGGGTGTACAACGCCGACTTGGCCGCGCGCAAGAGCGCGCAGCGCAAGAAGGACAAGCCCAAGGCGGTGCTCTTCACCGCTGCGATGCGTGCTGAGGTCGAAGGGCAATTGGCTCAGAAGCTCAGCCCGGAGCAGATCGCGGGGGCAGCCCTGCGCGAGGGCCGCAGCATGGTCTCCCACGAGCGCATCTGCCGGTACATCTGGCAGGACAAGAAGCGCGGGTGCCACCTGCACGAGCACCTGCGCACGCGCGGTAAGCGCTACCGCAAGCGAGGCGCCTCCAAGGACAGCAGAGGCATCATCAAAGACCGGGTGGGCATCGATCAGCGGCCCGCAGTGGTTGAGAGGCGCAAGCGGTTCGGAGACCTGGAGATCGACACGACCATCGGCCGCAAGCATAAGGGAGCCATCGTCACGATCAACGACCGCGCCAGCGGGATGCTCATCATGTGCAGGGTGCCCCGCAAGGAATCAGCCTTGGTGGCGCAGGCCGCAATCGACGCGCTGCGCGCATGGAAACCGCTGCTGCACACGGCCACCAGCGACAATGGGAAGGAGTTCGCCGATCATCAGCTCATCGACCGAAAGCCCCAGATCGACTTCTTCTTCGCCAAGCCCTACCATAGCTGGGAGCGCGGCTCCAACGAGAACCTCAACGGACTCATCCGCCAATACATCCCCAAGAAGACCGACTAGAACACCCTTTCCGATGAGTTCATCCAGCACGTCCCGGACCAGATCAACAGCAGGCCAAGAAAACGCTTCAACTTCGACACCCCGATCAACGTGTTCAAACGCCTAACCCGATGACCCTGCGATTGCGTTCATGGGTTGAATGCGCCAAGATTAGAGAGGAGAACTGAAATGGAACCCGTGAAAGCAGCTTGCTCGACACGACCTTGATGACCGCATGATCCGCGCGCTCCGCAGCATCTTCCTCACCCGCCGCTTCTTCGTGGCGGGCTGGGCATTGGTGCTGTTCTTCGTGCTCGGCTGGGCCTACGCGCCGGTGCTGGTGGCGGCGAAGCTCGCTGCGCATGGTCTTGGCATAGCGCTGCTCGCGGAGCTGTTCCTCCTCTATGGCCCGCGCTCCGGGCTGAAGGGCGCGCGCCGCACCTACGACCGCTGGAGCAATGGCGACCACAACCCCGTGCGCATCGAATTGGAGAGCAGCTACGGCACCACCATGCGCGTGCGCCTGCTCGATGAATTGCCGCACCAATTCCAGAAGCGCGACCTGGAATTCACCGGCCGCATGGAAGCATGGGCGAAGACGGGCTTCCATTACCAGGTGCGGCCCGTCGCGCGGGGCGTCTATCGCTACGGCGCCATCAACGCCATGGTGAGCAGCCCGCTGGGGCTGATGGAACGGCGCTTCGCCCTGGATGCCGACAAGGAAGTGGCCGTCTATCCGAGCTACCTGCAGCTGCGCAAGTACGAGCTGCTCGCCATCAGCAACCGCCTCACGCTGGCCGGTGTGAAGCGCATCCGCCGCGTGGCGCACCAGAGCGAGTTCGAGCGCATCAAGGAGTACGTGCCCGGCGACGACCGCCGCACCGTGAACTGGAAGGCCACCGCGCGCCGCGCGCGCCTCATGGTGAACCAGTACCAGGACGAGAAGGCGCAACAGGTCTTCTCCTTGATCGACACCGGCCGCGTGATGAAGATGCCCTTCGAGGAGCTCAGCCTGCTCGACTACGCCATCAACGCATCGCTCGTGATCAGCAGCATCGCCATGCGCAAGGAGGACCGCGCCGGCCTGCTCACCTTCAGCAGCAAGCCCCACGACTTCGTGCGCGCCAGCCGCCAGCGCGGCCACATGCAGCACATCCTGCAAGCGCTCTACGCCCAGGGCACCGACCACAAGGAGACCGATTTCGAGGCGCTCTACGTGGCCGTGCGCCGTGAGCTGCACCAGCGCAGCCTCCTGCTGCTCTTCACCAATTACGAGAGCGTGCAGGCCATGCACCGCCAGCTCCCCTACCTGCAGCGCCTGGCGCGTCAGCACCTGGTGGTGCCCATCTTCTTCCTCAACACCGAGCTCGATGCCGACCTGCGTCACCTGCCCATGAACACCGAGGAGGTGTACGTGCGCGCCATCGCCGAGAAGATGACGCACGAGAAGCGCCTGATCGCGCGCGAGCTGGAACGCCACGGCCTTCCCGCCATCCTGTGCCGCCCGCAGGACCTCACCGTGAGCGTGATCAACCGCTACCTGGAGATCAAGGCGCGGGGGATGTTGTGAGCGGGTTGGGGGTTGAGAACCCCAACCGGTAAACACTCGGGCCCTGGTTCCGAAGGCGCGTGCCCGACGCGCACGTCAACAACCCTGAACCTGTCGCACGGCCCATTCTTCAGCAGCGACCTCCAACCCTCAACCTGAGGGCGCGGCCCGCGCGTTGGCGCCAACCTCCAACATTCAACCGGCCCGCCTTTCTTTGCGCCCCCCTTACCGGGCCTTTCATGAGCAAGCAGACGGAGAAGAGATTGAAGATCGCGCGCAAGCGTTCACGCATCCACGGCAATGGCGTCTTCGCCACGGAACGCATCCGCAAAGGCGAGCGCATCGTGGAGTACAAAGGCAGATTGGTGACGCACGATGAGGCCGATGAGCAGTACGACGGTGACCTCGGCAGCGGGCACACCTTCCTCTTCACGTTGAACAAGCATTGGGTGATCGACGCCAACCGCCAGGGCAACGTGGCGCGGTGGATCAACACCGGCTGCGAGCCCAACGCCGTGGCCTTCGTGCACAGCGAGGACAAGAAGCGCCCCGACCCGAAGAAGGACCGCGTGTTCATCGAGGCGCTGCGCGCCATCGCGCCCGGCGAGGAGATCACCTACGATTACGGCTTCGCCTTCGAGGTGCCCTACACCGTGAAGCTGCTGCGCACCTGGGCCTGCCATTGCGGATCGCCGAAGTGCCGCGGCACCATGCTCAAGGGGAAGAAGGTGCGTGAGCTGATCAAGAAGCGCCCGGATTGGAGGAAGGGGCTCTAGTGCGCATCTCAAGAATGCCCTTCGGGCTCCGCGAGGGTCTTTCGCGCCCATGCGTCGTTGTCGAAGCCCTCACGGAGTACCCGACCATGCTCGGGTTCGGCGCCTCGCCTGAACGCGAAATCCTGCTCGCTCGCTGCCAAAAGCAATTTTGAGATGCGCTCTAGGATCGGGCATCGGCGACGATTCCTTGGGCACGAGCCGGTACTTTCGCCACGCGCATGCGCAAGCTCCCCGTACTCTTCTTGCTCCTCCTCGCCTGCCGCCAGCCCGCCAGTGACCCGTGCAGGGCCTTCTTCGCGCCCTACCGCGACCTGGTGAGCGGCCGTGAGCGCACGAACCTCAACGGCGCGTACGTGGATGCCATGGCGCTCTACAGTCAGGGTGATTTCGCCGGCGCGGCCGATGGGCTCCGCACCTACTTGCAGCAGCCCGGCGCCGACCGGACCGCGTACCTCTATCTCGCCGTATCGCAGCTCGCGCTCGGCAAGCCCTACGATGCCGAGTTGAGCATCGATCAGCTGGAGACGAGCAATGTGAGCGGCTACAAGGATCCTTGCGAGTGGTACACCGTGCTTTGCTGGGCGTGCAGCGGTCAGCACGACCGTGCCTTGGCGGGAGCGCGCGCCATTGCGCAGCAGCGCCACACGTACCAGCGCGAGGCGCACGCGCTGGCCGGGCAACTCGAGGCCGCGCGATGAAGCTTGCCGAAGCGGAGCGCCGGTTGCGCCATTCGCTCAGCGGGCCGCTGCCGGGCCACGATGCGTTCCTGGAACTGAGCGGCTACAAGCGCCCCGACCTGGAGGCCGCGCGCCGGGCCGATCCGCCGCCACGCATGAGCGCCGTGCTCGCCCTGATGTATGAGAAGCAGTCCGTGGCGCACGCGCTGCTGATGCTGCGCCCGGAGTACGCGGGCGTTCACAGCGGGCAGGTCTCCTTCCCCGGCGGAAGGCAGGAAGAGGACGATGCCGATCTGGTTGCCACGGCACTGCGCGAATTCAGCGAGGAGACGGGCGCCGCGAGCGCGGGCATCGAGGTGCTGGGCGCGCTCACCCCGGTGTACATCCCACCGAGCCGTTCGTTGGTGACGCCATACATCGGCATCGCGCAGCAGGCCGGCCCGTTCGCGCCCGACCCGCGGGAAGTAGCCGAGTTGATCGAGGCGCCCATCGCCTTGTTGCTGCGCGACGACATCCTGAAGCGGCGCGAGCAGCACATCGCCATCATGAGCCGAAGCGTGGAGATCCCCTACTTCGACGTGCGAGGCCACGTGGTCTGGGGCGCCACAGCCATGATGATCGCCGAGCTACGCGAGCTCCTGCGCAAGTGACACCTTGCATAGGCTGAGCAAACGCTCATTCGCGATGGTCCCCTCCTTGTTCGCGCTGAACTCCGATTTGATCCGTTTCACGAAGTACATGTCGATGGCGCCCTTGTTCTTGGCCTCCACCTGGCCGCGATGCACGCACTCGAAGTGGTCCTTCACCAATCGGTAAGTGGCGCCGCTGATGTTCACCTCTCCCACTTCACCGCTGCTCTCCATGCGGCTGGCGGTGTTCACGGTATCGCCCCAGATGTCGTAGGCGAATTTGCGCTTGCCCACCACGCCGGCCACCACCGGCCCGGTATTCACGCCAATGCGCAGCGCCCAGGGCTCCTTGCCCATGGCCTTGTGGTCCTTCTGCCAGCGCACCATGAGCTCGCGCACTTCCAGCGCGGCCAGCACGCACTTGTGCGCGTGCCACGGATCCTGCGTGGGCACGCCAGCGGCGCACATGTAGCTGTCGCCGATGGTCTTGATCTTCTCGATGCCGTACCGCGCGATGATGTCATCGAAGTGGATGAAGCAATCGTCGAGCTCGCCCACGAGTTCCTCGGGCGTCATCTTCTCGGCCACGCGGGTGAAGCCCTTCATGTCGGTGAACACCACGGTGACCTGCTCGTGGCGGCGCGCGGTGGCCTTGCCTTTCTCCTTGAGCTCATCGCTGATCTCCTTCGGGAGGATGTTGAGCAGCAGGTCCTCGATGCGCCCCTTCTGCCCTTCGATCTCCTTGCTCTGCGCCACCACTTCGGCGGTGCGCTCCTCCACCTTCTGCTCCAGCACCAGGTTGCGCAGGCGCAGCTGCCGCTCACGCACCTTGATGTAGCTGAAGAGGCTCATGCCCACGAAGACCGCCAGCGCGGTGTAGAACCACCAGCTGCGGTACCACGGCGGGTGTATGGTGAAGGCGATCTCCGAGGGCGGCTCGCTCCAGAGGCCGCTGCGGTCCATGGCCTTCACCTTGAAGGTGTAGGAGCCTGGCGGCAGCGCGGGATAAGCGGCCACGGTGCTCGGGGTGATGGGCTGCCAGTCGTCCTCGAGGCCGTCGAGCATGTACATGTAGCGCACGGCGTTGGGATCGCTGAGGGCCACGCAGCCGTAGCGGATGCGGATGCTGCGCTCGTCGTGGCCGAGGCTCGCGTCGGCAGCCAATGGCCTGTCATCGAGGTTCACCGTCCAGCCGCGTATGGTGACCAGTGGCGGCACGTTGCGCTCCACTTCGCGCTTGTTGCCCACGCGCGTGGCGCCGTTCACCGTGCCGAAGAGGATGCCGCCATCGCTCAGCGCGCACACGGCGTTGGGCTTCACTTCGATGCCCGTGAAGCCCGCGCGCTCGGTGAAGGCGATGAAGCCCTCCTGCTTGTGCCGCCATTTGTTCAGGCCCTTGGTGGTGCCGATCCACACATGGCCGTGGTCGTCGGTGGCCAGCGCCTTGATCACGTTGCTGAGCAGGCCTTGATCGGTGGTGAAGCGCTGCGCCTCCTTGCCATCCTTCAGCACCACGATGCCCTGCCCCTCGGTGCCCACCCAGATGCGGCCCTCGTTGTCCTGCGTGAAGCACGATGCGGAGAAGGAGCGGCCCACGTCGATGCGCCTGGCCTTGCCATTGTCGATGCGGGTGATGCCGTTGCTCTTGCTGCCCACCCAGATGGCGCCGTTGCGGTCGTGGAAGAGCGCGATCACGTGCTTTCCGGCGAGGCCATCCTCTTCGCCGTACGGCGTGGGCACGGTGCCGCTGCCGGGCAGATAGCGCCACAGGCCATTCACGCTGCCCACCCACATCTCGCCGGGCTGGCCCGCCTCCAGCGCGGTCACGCGCAGATCGGCCAGGCTGCCGGAGACCTCGGTGGCTTCTTGCGAGCGGCCTGAGCGCGGATCGTAACGAAGCAGGCCGCCGCCTTCGGTGCCCACCCACACGTAGCCCTTGTCATCTTCCTTGAGGCAGCGGATGAAGTTGCTGGTGAGCTGGCCTTTCTGCGCGTTGATCTGCTCGGAGAGTTCGCCCTGCTTGTCGAGCACCACGATGCCCGCGTTGGTGCCGAACCAGGCGCGTTGCGCGCGGTCCTCCATCACGGCGAAGACCTTCGCGTCGGTGAGGCCCTCGGCCTCGCCGTAAGAGATGAAGCGGTCGCCCTTGAAGATGTCGAGGCCGCTCTCATAGAGGCCGATGAGCATGTTGCCCTCGCGGTCGCGCACCAAACAACGGATGGCGCGGCCGTGCAGGCCGTTGTCCGGACCGTATGTGCGCACGCTCGATTCGGTCACGCAACTGGCACCGCCATCGGTGGTGCCGATCCAGACCTGTCCATCGCCATCCTCGCCGAAGCAGTAGATGGTGTTGCTGCCCAGGCCGGTGAATATGTCGAAGCGGTCGCAGCGGCCATCGACCGTGCAGCGGAATGCGCCCCCGCCTTGGGTGCCCACCCAGATGCGTTTCCTGGAATCCACGAAGAGCGCGGTGCGGTTGAAGATGTCGGGCACGCCCGGCATGTTGAAATCCGACAGCTTGGCGCCATCCAGCACTTGCATGTCCACGCCACCGGTCACCAATGCGATCGGTCCATCGGGCAGCTCGGCCATGGCAAGGATGTGCTCCTTCACACCCATGTCGGCGCCGATGCGTTTCGCGTTCAGCGTGGCGTTCTCCGCGGGCGCGCCCTGAACGCGCCAGAGGCCGGCGCCCATGGTGGCCACCAGGATGCTGCCGCTCTTCTCCTGCACCCAAGAGGTGATGGCGCTGTTCACGCCTTCGCTGAGCTTGCACGCACGGAACAAGCGCCCGTTGCTCCAGGTGATGCCGCCATCGAGATGGCCCGCCCAGATGCTGCCCTCGCGGTCAACGAGCAGCGAGAACACACCGCCCTCTGCCGTGCCACCGGCGGTGCCGTGGTCCACCACGCTGATGCCATCGTAGCTGGCCAGACCCGACTCGGTGCCCACCCAGATGATGCCGTCTGGGCTCTGGGCCGCGCAATACACCTTCACCGCAGGCAGGCCCTGCTGGTTGCTGATGTTCTCGAAGAAGTAGCGCTGCGCTTGGGCTGTGAAGGAGGCGAGCGCCAGTGCCGAAAGGAGTATCGATCGCATGCGGCTTATCTCAGCGGGTCAGGTCGAAGAAGGAGGCCTCGCCGCTGGCGGCATCGGAGACCACCACCGTATTGGTGACGCTCTCGCTGTAGTTCTGCATCTGGGCCTTCAGCGCGCCGTAGTTGTAGAAGCTGTAGATGTCGTCCTTCTTGCCGTCGATGGGGATCCAGTAGGCCTTGCCGCCCGCGGTGCGGCCGTGGCCGCTGTACCACAACAGGATCGTGCTCACCTTGCTGGTGCGCACCAGGTCGCGCAGCTCCACGTTGAAGAAGCGCTCCATCTGCTCCTTGGTGAGGTTCTTCTTGCTGATGGTGCGCTGGATCTGGTAGCTGGCGAAGGCCTTCTGCATCTTGGCCGCATCGGCGGTGGATACGGCCGGCAGGTTGCGATAGCCGCTGTTCTCGATCTGCACCAGCCAAACACCGCCCTTGGTGGCGAGGTTCGCATTGGGCGCGCTCTCGGAGGGCACGGGCTTGCTCACCGCGGCCACCGGTTCTGCGGTTCGCTTCACGCTCCACTGCTGGTCGCTGGTATTGCCGAACTGGTCCTCGGCGCGCACAACGAAGCGGTCCACGCCGTCGAGGGAGACCTTGATGGAGAAGTCGGGGTTCATGCGGTCGGGCGCATAGCTGGCGCCTTCGCCATTCACGGTGATGGAGCGGATCAGGCTCGCATCGGAGATGGTGCCCTCGATGAAGACCTCTTTGCGGCCAGCCAGCAGCGTGATCTCGCGGTTCGCCGAGCCCTTGGGTGAGGTGAGCGTGATCTCTGGCGGCACGCCCTCGTTGCGTTCCACGGTGAGCACCTCGCTGGTGAAGTTGCCGTAGGTGTCGGTGGCCTGCACCACGATCTCCTTCTCCTCTGCACCGAGCGCGAGCGTGGTCACGAACATGGGATCCTTCTCGTCCTTGCTGAAATCGGCGGGCTTGCCGTTCACCGTCACGGACTTCAGCAGGCTCTTGTCGCGCACATAGCCGCTCACCTCTACCATGGCCTCGGAGCTGGAGACCTTGGCCACGGCACCTTGATGGAAGGGGCGCACCACGGTGATCGAAGGCGGATCGGCCTCGCGGTTCTGCTCGAAGATCAGCGCGGCGATGCGCGCACGGCCGGCCTCGAACCCGGCGCGTTGGTCGCCGCCCAATTGGCCCTCGCCTTCCAGCGCCTTCTGCGCGGCATCCAGGTCCTTGAGCGCGCCGTCGAGGTCCATGTTGGCCTCGCGGCACTCGGCGCGCAGCTGCAGCGCTTGTGCGTCCGTGGCATCGGCGAGGATCACGCGGTTGAGGTCGTTCACGGCGTTCTGGTGCTGGCCGAAGCCCTTGTAGTAGAGCGCGCGCTGCACGAAGACGGCGCGGTCGGTGCGCTCCAGGGCGATGCAGCGGCTGATGTCATCGATGGCCTTGGCGTACTCTCGCTGGTGCGCGAAGGCCTTGCTGCGGGTGAAGAGCGCGTCGGTGCTGCGCGGGTTCAGCTCCATGGCGCGCGTGCACTGCTCGATGGCTTTCTCCAAGGTGCGCGCCTTCATGGTGGGGCCCGAGTACAGGTCGTAGAGCGCCAGCTGCACTTCGCTCACCGCCACGTAGGCCGGTTCATACAGGTGGTTCCACTCGATCACCTTGTCCAGGTCGAATTCGGCGGTCTTGTAATCCTTGGTGGCGGAGCGCACGATGCCGTGCAGATAGTAGCTGTCGGTGGTGGCCTTGATGGCCAGGGCCTGATCGGCCGCCTTGGTGGCGCAGTCCAGATCGCCGGCGCGGAGGCAAGCGCGGCTCAGCGCCATCTGCGCGGCCTGGTTCTTCGGGCCCACGCGCGTGGCCTGCTCGGCCAGGGCCTTGGCGCGGGGCACGCTGTCGAGGTCGAGGAACGCGCCCGAGGCGGCAATGGCATGCGCGGGCTCTTCGGGCATCAAAGCGGCGACTTGCGCCAGGTCATTGGCGCGGTCGGCGGCGCGGCCCAGCGATCCGTAGGCCTCGGCGCGGCCCATGTACGCCTTCACGAGCTTGGGTTCGGTGCGGATGGCGAAGCCGTACTTCTCCAGGGCCTGCTCGAAGAGCTGATCAGCCATGAGCTTATCGGCCTCCTTCAAAAAAGCCTTGCCCGATTGCGCGACCGCACCGAGGGCGATGCATGACAACAGGATGGCGAGCGCTGGGCGAAGGGCGGGCATGATGACCGGGCTAAAATAGGGGCGCGGCACTTGGCAAGGCGCGCCCGGTGGTGACGGCGCATTCTGCGACCCAACACGCCACAGGCAACACGGGTCACTGGCCCATGAATTTGCGCAGCGCGGCGCGGGCGGTGCGACTCACCTTGTTCCGCAGCCAAGGCGACCATCCGAGCAGCCAGCCGGGCATGCCGAGCGCCTGCCTGCTCCAGCGCCAGAAGTCGAAATGGTCGCACTGCTCCACGATGAGGCCATCGCGCAGCACGAACTCGCTCAGGATACTGTTGCGCACCATCCTGCCGGTGCCGGTGAACGTGTAGTGCGCGTGCCATTCGCACGCTCCGGCACGCGCATCCTCTTGCAGTACCGTGAAGGTGATGCGCAGGTCGGTGCTTCGGCCCAGGAGCATCTGCCACATCGCGCGCGCTTGGTTCGCGTCCAGATCCCCGAAAGCGGGATCGGAGAAGCAGGCATCGTCGGCGTAGCAGGCGCCCATGGCTCGGGCATCGCGCGCGGCGAATGCGGTGTAGAAGCGGGTGACCACGGACATCGTTCA
This sequence comes from uncultured Chryseobacterium sp., assembly GCA_964517255.1. Taxonomy (GTDB): domain Bacteria; phylum Bacteroidota; class Bacteroidia; order Flavobacteriales_F; family PHOS-HE28; genus PHOS-HE28. Next base: position 842 of record CAZFBP010000010.1, on the reverse strand, counting down.
GGAATTTCTCACGGCCGCTTGGCGAACCACAGATGGTGCCTGGTGCCCTTGCCGCCATGCGCGAACACCTTCTCCTCCCTCACGCGGAAGCCCGCCATGCCCAAGCGCCTCGTGAATGGTGCATCAGGGTCCGTTGACCATACAGCCAGGACACCTTGCGGCCGCAAGGCATCATAGGCCGAGCGCAACCCGCGGTGCGAGTAAAGCCGGTTGTTCCGCGCTTGGGTCAATCCCTCGGGACCGTTGTCGGTATCGAGCAGGATGGCATCGAATGCGTCGCGCTCGGTGCGAATCAGCTCCAGCACATCGCCGACGAAAACCTTGGCGCGCGGATCCAGCATCGGGTTGCCGGAGCGCTCGCCCATCGGGCCTTTGTTCCACTCCACCACTTCGGGCACCAACTCGGCCACCACCACCTCTCCTCTTGCGCCAACGCCACGCAGCGCCGCCGCGAGCGTGAAGCCCATGCCCAAGCCGCCGACCAGCACACGCGCGTGGCGCGCATCCTCCACTTGTCTCAATGCGAGTTCGGCCAGTGCATCCTCCGATCCGTGAATCGCGGTGCTCATCAACTCTCCGGCGATGCCCACCACCTCGATCGCGAAATCATCGGTGCGCTGGAAAAGCCGCAGCTCCCCCCCGCCGCCGGGAATCTGTGCCGTTGCCAGCAGCTTGTTGGTGCGTACGCGCATGGCGCAAGATGCGGAGAATGGACGGAGGGGTCTGGGCAGGCGGAATGAACGGGCTGATAGGTGATACAGCGAACATGGCTCGCCATCCCCCATTTCCAGGCTGCTTCCGCAACTCGCTCCCGCTCGGCTCTGCAATAGACCCGGATGGTC
>CAZFBP010000009.1:9560-26232 GCA_964517255.1 uncultured Chryseobacterium sp. | reverse complement strand
GTGACCATCGAAGTGAACACCACGCCCGGTTTCAGCGGTGCCAGCATTTTCCCGAAGATGCTCGAGGTCTCGGGCATCGGTGTGGAAGCCGCGATCAATGGCCTGCTGGAGCAGATGCTTCAGCGCGTCTGAGCCTCGAGGAATGCGATTGCCTTGCGCATCGCCACCGCGCGATGACTCAGCGCGTTCTTCTCCGCGATGCTCATCTCCGCGAACGTGCGGCCGTGGCCGATGGGCTGGAAGATGGGATCATAGCCGAAGCCCGCATCGCCGCGCGACGAATGGGTGATGGCGCCCTCGACGGTTCCCTCGAAGGTCCGTTCGATGCCGTTGTTCACGTAGGCGATCACGGTCCGGAAGCGCGCGCGACGATCCACGCGGCCCTGCATTGCATCGAGCAGCATCCGAGTGTTCATCTTGGCGTCCTTCTCCGGTCCAGCATAACGGGCAGAACGAACGCCGGGAGCGCCACCGAGCGCATCGACCTCCAGCCCAGTGTCATCGGCCAGGCAGGGCAGGCCCGTGCACGCGTGGGCGAAGCGCGCCTTCTGCAGGGCGTTCGCCTCGAGCGTGTCGCCCGTCTCTGGAAGGTCGAGCGGCAATCCGGCCTCGGTGAGTGAGACCACCTCGATGCCGACGGGCAGCAAGCGGCGCAGTTCGGCCACCTTGCCCGCGTTGCCGGTGCAGAGCACTAGTCGGGAAAGGGTGGGGGCCTCCATTCGGCGAAGGAACGCAACGGCGCGGTGGGCATGGTTACTATTGCGCGGCACGATCGATGATGGACTCCGCGACCAGACATGCCAATGTGATGCGCATCGCGATCACCGGAGCCAGCGGCTTCATTGGGGGCCGCTTCTTGGATGCGGCCAAGCGCGATGGGGTCGCGGGCCGGTCGGTCGCGGTGCTCGCCCTCACCTCCAGCGAAGATTCCGCGCGACGGGTGCTCGCCAAGCATCCCGATGCGAAGGCGGTGCCGCTGCCCGGCCTTGATCACGGGAAGCTTGTGGAGGCGATGCGCGAGTGCGAGGCGCTGATGCACGCGTCGTGGTCCACGGTGCCGGCGGAAGCGGAGCGCGACCCGCTGAAGGACCTGCACGTGAATGTGGCGAGCAGCATCCGCCTGTTCCAAGCGGCCATCGCGGCGGGCGTGAGGCGAATCGTGTTCATCTCCTCCGGCGGCACGGTGTACGGCGAGCCGCGCTGGAGCCCTATCACCGAGGACCATCCGCTGCTGCCGCTCTCCGCCTACGGTACCTCGAAGCTCTGCGCCGAGCATTACCTGCTCTCGCTGGCGCGCGCGGCGGGCATCGAGGCGCTGGTGCTCCGCCCCGCGAACGTCTATGGCCGCGGTCGCTCGCACGACAAGCCGCAGGGCGTGGTGGAGCACTGGCTCGAACGCCTGCGCGCCGGTCAGGAACTCTTGAGCTGGAACGACACGAGCGTGGTGCGCGACTACATCCATGTGGACGATGTGACCGCTGCGCTGATCGCTTCCCTGCATCGCCCCATCACGGAGCCCTTCGTGAACGTGGGCACAGGAATCGGCACCAGCCTGAAGGAACTGGCCGCGCTCATGCAGCGCATGACCGGCATTGAAGCGCGACTCTCGGCGAGCTCCTCGCCTTATCCGGCGCTCTCGCGCAACGTGCTCAGCCCTGCGCTCATGGAACGATGCCTCGGCGTGGCGCCGCAGGTCAGCCTCGCGGATGGGATCGCGCGCACGTGGACCTCGATGGCAGCGCCAGGCGCGAACAGGAGCCTGTAGAGCTACTTCCCGGCCTCCACGCGCTCGCGCACGGTGTACATGGGCTTGCCCTTGTGCATGAGGAAGAGGCGGCCGAGGTACTCGCCGATGAGGCCGAGCATCAAGAGCTGGATCCCGGAGAAGAAGACCACCGCGGCCATGAGCGAAGCCCAGCCCTGTGGCGTATCGTTGATCAGGCTCTCTATGAATGTGGTGATCGCCATAAGGAAGCCCACGACGCTCACCCCGATGCCCATGACGCTGCTCACGCGCAGGGGCATCACGGAGAAGTTCACGAACATGATCAGCCACAAGCGAACGAGCTTGCGCAGGGTGTAACCGCTGTGGCCTTCAGCGCGGGGCGAATGCTGCACCTGAAGGCGGCCGATGCGGCGCGTGTGCTCGAGGATGATGCCGTCGATGTACGGGTAAGGGCCGCTGTACTCGAGGATACGGTCGCGGAGGAAGCGACTGACGCAGCGGAAGCTCGAGAGGTAGAGCCCCTTGGGCTTCTCAAGCAGCACAGTGGCCACGGCATCGTTGAAGCGGCTGCCCATGTTGCGGAAGAACGAGTGGCGCTTGCGCTCATAGAAGGTGTACACCACATCGAGCTCGCTGTGCGCCAGGTGATGCTGGTAGAGCCGCTCCACCTCCGAGGGCGGGTTCTGGAAATCGTCGTCGATGTTGATGATGTGCGCGCCGCTGGCCGCGGCATAGCCCGCCATCACCGCATTGTGCTCGCCGAAGTTGCGCGCCAGGTCGATGGCCACCACGCGCATGGGTGCCTCGTTGCAGATGCGCTGTATCGCCTCCCAACTGGCGTCGGGGCTGCAATCGTTCACGAGCACCACCTCCACGCCGCCCTCGATGCGCAACTGCGCCAGCTCGCGCACCAACCGCTCGATGCTGGTGGCGCCGTTATAGACCGGGATGACGATGGAGAGCGCTGTCATGCGTTTGGGCGCCGCGCCACCAGGAGCACCGAGCCGCCGAAGGGCAGCGCCGCCCCGAAGGAAATGAGACGGCGCTCCAGCGCCAAGCAGCCGCCGAAGACCTTATCCACAACCGGGTTGAAGGGAGCCACGTCGCTCGCCTCGGGTGCGGGCCAGAGCTTGCGCCGCAGCGCCATGAGCGGGAAGAGCATGGTGTTCCAGTAGGTGGCGCGCACCATCTCGAGGCCTTCGGCGCGCAATAAGGCCTCCGCCTCGCGCCGGGTGAAGCGCTTCACCTGCCCCACGGCCACGTCGTGGTAACTGAGCATCCATTGATAGGCGGCCAGGTTGAGCACCAGCGTGCCGCCCGGCCGCAGGACGCGGAAGAAGCCACGCACCGCTGCTTCGCGGTCCATGCGGTAGCCGAGCACGTCGAGGCTCACCACCGCATCGAATGCGGCGTCGGCGAAGGGCAGGGCATCGATGGAGCCCTGCGCCACCTGCGCGCCGGTCTTGCTGCGCGTGAATGCGCACGAGGCTTCGGAGAGGTCGATGCCGTGGAGCCTTGAGCCGGGCCGTGCATCGCGGATGGCCTTGAGCGTGCCGCCCGTGCCGCAGCCCGCGTCGAGTATATCCTTCGCATCAGGCGCATGGGCGTTGAGCACCTGGAGGACCAGCGCGTGCAATCCACGGTACCACCAGAGCGAGCCTTCCAGCTCGTCCATGCGCGCCACCTCCGCATCGTTCATGCTCATGCGCCGCGCAGCTGTTCGTAGGCGGCGCGATCGCGCAGGTAATCCGCTTCGTCGTACGCCTTGTCGCAGAACACGATGATCGCCGTGTCGGGCCCGTCGAAGATGAGCTGGTTCCAGATTCCAGGAGGGATGCTCACGCCCAGGCCGGGGTCATCGAGCACGATCGAGGTGGTGCGCCGGGCATCGTCGAGGGTGATGGTGACACGCCCTTGCAGGCAGACCACGGCCTGCGTGCACCAACGGTGGGCATGGTCGCCGCGCCGCCCGCCGGCAGGCACGCCGCTCACGGCGAAGACGCGCTTGATCGGCATGCCCAGCGCTTGTTCGCCTTCATCCGGAAAGACCGTGAGCGCTCCGCTGGCATCGGCGAAGCGCGGGAAGCGGATCATCCGCAGGTCGTCGATGGTGGCCTTCATGCCTTATCGTTGAAGAAGGCGCGCACGGCGGCGATCACGCGATCGGCATCGGCGCCGGTCATTTCCGGGTAGAGCGGTAAGGAGAGCACGGTGCGCGCCAGTCGCTCGCTCACGGGCATGGGCCCGTGCTTCACGTCCGCATATGCCGGTTGCAGATGCACCGGTTCCGGGTAGTGGATCCCTGCCATGATCGCGTTGGCCGCCAAGTGCGCACGCAACGCATCACGCATGGCTTGGTCGGCGAGCTCGATCACATAGAGGTGATAGGCATGCGCGCAATCGTCAGCAGCCGTTGGCAATGTGAGCGGCAAGCCGATGAGACCCTCACCGTAGCGAGCGGCGAGTTCGCGGCGCCGTGCGGTCTGGGCATCCAGGTGCTTGAGCTTCACCGAAAGGATGGCGGCCTGAATGGGATCGAGGCGGCTGTTCCATCCGCGCAGCTCACTGTGCTGCGGCGTGCGCCAGCCGTATTGCCGCAACAAGCGCAGGCGGTCGGCCACGGCATGATCACTGGTGAGCACCATGCCGGCGTCGCCGATGGCGCCCAGGTTCTTCGTGGGATAGAAGCTGAAGGTGGCCACGCGCCCGAAGGAGCCGACCCGACGGCCCTTCCATTCCGCGGCGTGCGCCTGCGCGCAATCCTCGATCAAGTCGAGGCTTCGCTGCTCGCAGAGCGGCAACAAGGCTCCGAGGTCGGCCGGATGGCCATAGAGATGAACGGCGATGATGGCCTTGGTGCGCGGACTCAGCAGCGTTTCCAACGCTTTGGGGTCGACGGTGCGCGTGCTCGGATCCACATCGGCCAGCACCGGTGCGGCCCCGGCCATGTCGATGGCGGCCACTGTGGCCACGGCGGTGTGCGAAACAGTGATGACCTCATCCCCTGCACCGATACCGAGAGCGCGAAGCGCCAGGTGGATCGCATCAGTACCGTTGTTCACGCCCACACCATGCCGTGCGCCGCAGAACGCTGCGAACTCCTGCTCGAAGCGCGAGACGGTCTCGCCCAGGATATAGGCAGGGCCATCGAGCACGGCGCGGATCGCCGCATCGATCTCCGTGGCCAAGGCGCGATAGCCCGCGCGCGGATCGCTGGTGAGCAGGGTCGATACGGGCATGTCGGATGAAAGACGGAACGTAGCAGCGCGGGTGGCGGCGAAGCTAATGGCGCGAAACCACGCAGCTTCTTTTGCTCTAACCTTGCCACGCATCCGCGGCCCCACATGCTTTCCTGGCTCAAGAGCAACGACCTGCTGCAGCGCCGTCCCTGGCTCTTCATCGGCATCGCGCTCGTGGCGCGCGGCCTGTATGCATGGCTCGCCATCGGCCAGTTGGGTCCGGACAAGAACCCCGGATGGCTTTACGTGGAGTCGGGGGATGCCGCGCTCTACCTGGATCCGATAGACAATCTCATCGCGAACGGGAAATACTTCGACGATTACCGCATGCCCGGCGTGGGCGCTCCGTACTACCTGTTGCGGCAGTTCCTCGGCCCGCAAGGCAGCCGGCAGGCTGTGGTGCTTCTGCAATGGCTGCTATCTGGGTTCACCGCCTACCTGTTGGGCAAAGTGGCCTGGCGGCTCACGGGGCGGCATGCCATCGGGCTGGCGGTGTACGCTGTGTACCTGTTGAGCGCGTACAGTGCCTGGTACGATCCGGTGATCTCGTCCGACAGCTTCTCCTCTTCGATCCTGATCGCGCATGCGTGGCTCCTGCACCGGGCCGTGGAGACCAGGCGCCGAAGCACGCTGTTACTGGCCGGCCTGTGCATCGCCTGGCTCGTTTTCCTGCGGCCCATTGCCGTGCTGCTGCTGCCTGTCTCTGCCTTCGTGGCCTGGTGGTTCTGGGAGCGAAGCGCGCGCTGGCGCATGGCGCTCGTAGTGCTGCTGCCCTTCCTGGTATTCGATTCAATCTGGATCGCGCGCAACTGGCATGTCAATCACCGTTTCCGGCCGCTCACCAATCAGGGCTATCAGCCCGATTACTTCATGAAGGAGATCCGCGCGCACGCGATGGTGTTCGTGCAGGGCTACGGCGGCGACTACATCTGGTGGAACCCCGGTTCCGATATCCGGTGGTTCGGCATCTGGAAGGGCGGTGCTGAGCTCGATGACAAGGGCCTGCGCGCCAAGGAGCCTCCGCCTTACGCCTACGTGGAGGGCTACAACCGCGATAGCCTCCAATGGCTGGCCGACCGCACTCGCTACATCGCCATCGCGGACCTTCCAGAAGCAGACTCGCTGCGCGCCGTCGAGGAGGTGAACGCCAAGTTCGATCGCTATGCCGCGCTCTACCGGGAGAAGGCCCCTGTCCAGTTCCAGGTGATGAGCCGCCTTCGCATGTTCCGCAATGTGATGCTGCAGAACGGCACCGAGACGATCATCCTCAAGCCTTTCGCCGCCTTACCCGTGGGCTGGAAACTCTTCAAGCTCGCGCAGGCTGCGCTCTTCGCGTTGGCGTACGGGCTGCTTTGGATCGCCGTGCCCGTGCTCATCTGGCAATGGCGCAAGGAGCTCACTCCGCTGCGCGTGTTCGTCCCGCTGGCCGCGCTCTACCTCACCATGGTCTTCCCGCTGGGCCTGCGCATGTGCGAGTGGCGCTACATGGCCATGCAGTTCCCTTTGGTGCTGACGCTCTCCGTTTGTTTCGTGCTTCACCTGCTGGTGCGTTCGCGCCGCGCAACCCCGTCCACATGAAACCGTCTATCGTTCGCCGAAACAGATCGCGCCCATGAGCAGGACCATCCTCATCACCGGTGGCGCGGGCTTCGTTGGGTCGGCCATCGCCCTGCACTGGAAGGCGCGCCATGCCGGCGACCGCATCATCGCCTTCGACAACCTGAAGCGCCGCGGAAGTGAGCTGAACCTGCCCCGGCTCAAGGCCGCAGGCATCGAGTTCGTGCATGGCGATGTCCGAAGCGTTCCGGACCTGATGGCCCTGCCCCACATTGATGCACTGGTGGAATGCTCAGCGGAGCCAAGCGTGCTCGCTGGCTATGGCGGGGATGCCCGCTATGTGGTGGACACCAACCTCATCGGCACGATCAATTGCTTGGAACTGGTGGCGCGCGACAAGGCCGATATCGTGTTCCTGAGCACCAGCCGGGTTTACCCGATCGCTGCGATCAACGGAAGTTGCGTGGAGAATGATGGACGATTCTCCATCGACCCGAAGGCCGCCGTGACCGGCGCATCAGCGCATGGCATCAGCGAGGACTTCCCGTTGCATGGCGTGCGCTCCTTATACGGTGCCACCAAATTGGCCAGCGAGCTGCTCATCGCCGAGCAAGCCGCCGTGCACGGCTTCCGCTGGGTGGTGAACCGCTGCGGCGTGATCGCGGGACCGTGGCAGATGGGCAAGACCGATCAGGGCTTCGTATTGCTCTGGCTCGCGCGGCACCATTGGGGATTGCCCCTGTCCTACACCGGTTTCGGCGGGCGCGGCGCCCAAGTGCGCGACGTGCTTCACATCGCCGACCTCTGCGATCTGGTCACCTTGCAGCTGGAAGGCATGGACCGTGTGAATGGCGCCACCTTCAACGCCGGCGGCGGCGCTTCCAACAGCGCGAGCCTCGCCGTATTCACGGCCTTGGCCGCGGAGGCCACGGGCAGAAGGATCAGCGTTGCCAGCGATCCAGCGGAGCGCCTTGGCGACCTCAAGCTCTACGTCACCGACCATCGGCTACTGACAGCAGCCACGGGCTGGAAGCCCGAACGCGACCTGCGCGCCATATTCGCCGACGCGCACGCCTGGCTCGTTGAGCATGAACAGGTGCTGCGCCCCATCCTCGCCTGAAGGACATGAACATCGCCCTCATCACCGGATCCGGAGGCCTCATCGGCGCCGCTTCGGTCCGTCATTTCGCGCAACGCTTCGACCGCGTCATCGGCATCGACAACGACATGCGGCGTGTTTTCTTCGGCGAAGAGGCCAGCACGCGCTGGCAGGCGCAGCGGCTGCAAGAGCAGTTGCCGAACTACGCTCATCATGCCGTGGACATCCGCGATGTGGCCGCGATGGAGCGCATCTTCGAGGAGCTTGGCAGCGACATCAAGCTCATCGTTCACACCGCAGCGCAGCCCAGCCACGACAAGGCCGCCGACATCCCCTTCCTCGACTTCGAGGTGAATGCCAACGGCACGCTGAACATGCTGGAGCTCACGCGGCGCCATTGCCCGCAGGCCGTGTTCATCTTCACCAGCACCAACAAGGTGTACGGCGATACGCCGAACGAGCTGCCCCTGGTGGAGCTGGAGACGCGCTGGGAGATCGACCCCTCGCATACCTACCACGCGCACGGCATCGACGAGCGCATGAGCATCGACCACTCGAAGCACAGCCTCTTCGGCGCGAGCAAGGTGGCGGCCGATGTGATGGCGCAGGAGTACGGCCGCTACTTCGGCATCCGTACCGGCATCTTCCGCGGAGGCTGCCTCACAGGTCCCGGCCACAGCGGCGCGCAGCTGCACGGCTTCCTATCGTACCTGATGAAATGCGCCATGGACGGCAGGCCGTACACCATCTTCGGCTACAAGGGCAAGCAGGTGCGCGACAACATCCATGCGGACGACCTGGTGGCCATGTTCGATGCCTTCTATCGGGCGCCGCGCGTGGCTGAGGTGTACAACGCAGGCGGCGGGCGCTTCGCCAATTGCAGCATGCTGGAGGCCATCGCCATCTGCGAGCGCATCACGGGCAACCGCATGCAGATCACACTCTCCGAGCAGAACCGCATCGGCGACCATATCTGGTACGTGAGCGACCTCACCCGTTTCAAGCAGCACTACCCCGAGTGGCAGCCGCGCTTCGGCATCGAGGCCACGCTCACGCAGATCCACGACGAATTCCTTGCCCGCCAGCGCGCATGAACCTCGACCGCATCTACGCCTACCGGTTCCGCGACGTGGACCACGCCAAGCGCGGCATGGTGTGGGCCGAGCTCGCGCGCTTCATGCACGAGAAGCTCGGCCGCCCGCAGGTGATGCTCGATCCCGCCGCCGGGATGTGCGAGTTCATCAACGCCATGCCCGCGAAGGAGAAGTGGGGCGTTGACATCAACGAACCCTTCATCCGCGCGCACGCCGCCAAGGACATCCGCATCGTGATCGGCGACACGTTGAAGGCCGAGCTGCCCAAGGACCACTTCGACGGCGTGTTCGTGAGCAACTTCCTGGAGCACCTGCACTCGCAGGAAGAGGTCGCGGACTTCCTCACCAAGCTGCACGGCCACCTGAAGCCCGGCGGCCGCATCGCCATCTTGGGGCCGAACTTCAAGTACGTGTACAAGGAGTACTTCGACTTCGCCGACCACACCGTGGTGCTCTCCGAATTGGGAGTGGCCGAGCACCTGTACGGCGCGGGCTTCGAGGTCGAAGTGATCCACCCGCGTTTCCTGCCGCTATCGTTCCGCGGCCGCCTGCCTGTGAACAAGATGCTGGTGCAGCTCTACCTGGCCATGCCTTGGGCCTGGCGCTTCTTCGGCAAGCAATTCCTGCTGATCGGGAGGAAATGAAACTGAGCGTTGTGATCCCCGCCCACAACGAGGAGGGCAGCATCGCCGAGACCCTCCAGCAGCTGCATGCGGTGCTGCACCGTGAGGCCATCGCGCACGAGATCGTTGTGGTGAATGATCACAGCAGTGATGGCACGGGAGCGGTTCTGGCCGAGCTGGCGCGGTCGATCACCGAGCTGCGCGAAGTGGTGAACGACGGGCCTGGCGGGTACGGCCACGCCGTGCGAAGGGGACTGGCATGCTACACCGGCGACTGCGTGGCGGTGATGATGGCCGACCTCAGCGATGACCCCGAGGATCTGGTGCGCTTCTACCGCAAGCTGCTGGAGGGTTACGATTGCGTCTTCGGCACGCGCTGGAGCAAGGGCGGCTACGTGGTGGATTATCCTGTGCACAAGCGCCTGATGAACCGGCTGGCCAATACCATCGTGCGCCTGGTATTCCGCCTGAAGTACAACGATAGCACGAATGCCTTCAAGCTCTTCCGCCGCAGCACGATCGATGGCGTACAGCCGTTGCTCTCACCGCACTTCAACCTGACCTTGGAGCTTCCGCTGAAAGCGATCGTGCGCGGGTACAGCTATGCCGTGCTGCCCAACAGCTGGCGCAACCGCAAGGCCGGTGTGTCGAAGCTGAGGATACGCGAGATGGGCAGCCGGTACTTCTTCATCCTGCTGTACTGCCTCATTGAGAAGTATTTCTCGCGCGGCGATTTCAAGAAGTGATGGGATTGGCTGACAAATACGGTCGTGCGCGCTGGGCGGATGTGCTCATCGTGCTTGCCCTTGCCTTCGCGCTGTGGAGGTCGGACTTCATGTTCTTCTGGAGGGACGATTGGGATTTCCTCGACAGCCTCCGGAGCGCTGGTCCGGCATGGCTGTTCAAGGATCATTACGGGCATGTGCTGCCGCTTTTCAAGCTCATGTACTGGGGCGAGATGGCGGTGATGGGCACCAACACGCAATGGCACGGTTACGTGAGCGTGCTGCTCGTCGGCCTGGGCAGCGTTGCATTGCTCCGGCTGTTGCAGCGGGTTACTGGCACGGTGCCGGCGTGGACGGCCGTGGTGCTCTACACGGCGCATCCCTTGATGTTCCAGCACGTGGGCTGGATCTTCGAGCAGAGCATGTCGGCGCATCTGCTCTTCCAGGCGATGGCGGTTCTTCAATTCCTGCGCTGGCGTGAATCGATGCGCGCGAAGGACCTGGGTTGGGTGCTCGTTTGTTTGATCGTTCAGGGCCTCTTCTTCGGTAACGGTCTCTTCCTGCCGCTGGCATTGGCCGCAGGGGTCTGGCTGTGGCGCGATGGCAAACGGCCATGGTACGATGCCCTTCGCGGCGCTTGGCCATTCCTAGCGTTTTTCGCCGTTCTTATCGCTATGCAACTTGGCGCGGACAGCGCGCGTGTGTCAAATGGCCTTGCCTGGCAAGCGGTGCCCGGCATGTTGCAGGGCGGCGCGTACCTGTTCGGCGTGAATGCCTCGCGCGTGCTCTTCCTGCGCGAAGGCGCCCTGGGTGCGGCGACGCCATGGCTTGCAAGCGCGGTCTTTCTAGCCGTCATTTCGCTCGCGGTGCTGCGCCGTGATCGTGACCGTCGCCTGGCATGGCTGTATTTGCTCTGGTTCGGCGCCGTGTTCTGCTCGGTACCCTTGATGCGCGGAGGAACACTCGTGGGCGCGGAGGTGCCGCACTACTACACTGTTCTCTCCCTGGCCCCCCTGCTGCTGCTGGCGGAGCATGCCTTGGGCGGGCATCGGCTCTGGGACCGCTTTCCGCGCCCGGCCCTGCTGGCCGGTGGCGCTGCGCTCGTTGTGGGAATCCTGGTGATCGATGGTGAATTGCGGCGCCTGGTCTCCTTCCGCCACTTCCGCAATGAGCAGCTGATGAACAAGAGCATCATCGACGGCACCACCTATTACGGCCTCGATGACCCCTATTTCACGCCGGAGCGTTACCGCGTTGACGATGCGCGCGGCATCTACTTGTACTGGCGCGCACGCAATCGGTTCGGCCCCGTGGTCGGTTATGAGAAGGACATCGACAACTGGACTCGCGAAGCGACAATAGTCGGGAAGGACTGATCAGACGCGCGGTCCGGGCATGCGCAGCATCCATGCCCCTGCTTCGAGTTCGATGTATCGCAGTTCGGCGCCAGGCACCAATTCCGTCCAACGCCTGGCAATGGCGCGCTCGTCGGCGCGGGCGCCGTCGTCGAGCACCACCAGAGCGCCGGGGACCAGGCGGTCCTTGAGCAGGGGCAACGCGGGGTAGCGCGCCTGTGGTCCCGAAGTATCGGGAGGGCCGTCCACCACGAGCAGGTCGATGGAAGATGGAAGCGCGGCTTTGCTGAGGTCGTACCAGCGTAGCTCTGCATTGCCGGTTCGGCTGCTCACCAACGGCGCGTCAATCACATCCGCGAAGGCCTCGAGGCCATGCTCAGCGATCAGCTGCCGCGTGCGCGCCGCATACACCGGCTCATGCTCCAGGGAACGCACCATGCCGCCGCCGAGCCGCTTGAGGCAGTAGGCGATCACGATGGTGGAGACCCCGCTGCTGGCCTCCACCACTTCGCGCGGCCGCTCGGCCAGGATGCGCGACACCAACTCGCGCAGCAAGTCGGGCGATGCGGCCCAGCTGCGCATGGGCGGCAACGGCGCCACGGGATCGGTGGCGCGGATCACATGCAGGAGCGCCTCGAGCTGCGTGTAGGTGGAGCGCTGTTCCTGGAGCGTGCGCAGGAAGAGCCGGTGCTGATGGTCGCGTGATTCGAGCACGAAGAGCAGGAGCACCACCGTTGCAAGCGCGATGGGAACAGCCATGCCCGCTTCGCCGAGGAACGCGGATGCCACCAAACCGCTCGCGCCAATGATGATCGCGGCCGTGACGATGGCGATGATCTGCTTGGTGCTGAAGGGGAGGCTCATCGCAAGCGCGTGTGGTCGATCCGCATGGCAAGGATACCGCACGCGCCGCATCCGCCGCGGAGGTGGCCGGTTTACATTCGCCCGGCCCGCTTCCAGGCGCGCACCATGAGGTCCTACGCCTATTACGAGCACCTGTCGCTGAAGACGCGCGCGCTGAACCGGGTGCGTCGCCTTTTCCAAGGGCCGCCGCTGGAACGCGCACTGCGGCGTTTCACGCAGGGCGCGCAACCGCTCTCGCTGCGTGCGCGCTTCATCCCGCCGGAGTACCTCTACCGGACCGGTAGCTGGCGCGAAGCGCGCATCGATGGCCTGCTCTGCCGGCTCGACCTCTCGGACACCGTTTGCCACAGCGCCTACTTCGGCCTGGCCGATGACGGTGCCGACCGCTTCCTCAAGAGCGTTCGTCCCGATTCGGTGGTGGTGGACATCGGCGCCAATATCGGCCTGCGCGCCATCGCCTTCGCGCGCGTGGCCAGGCACGGCCGAGTGATCGCCTTCGAGCCGCATCCGGTGAGCTTTGAGAGGCTGAAAGCACATGCGGAGGCGAACGCGCTGGCGCACCTCACGCCCGTTCGGCTGGGCATCGGCAACGCGCGGCAAGTGGTGCGTCTGTTCGAGGTGGTGGGCACCAATCCGGGCATGAACCGCATCATCGCCGACCCTGAGGCCGGGGACCGCTTCGCTTCACGGGAAATCGAGATCGATACGCTGGAGCACTCGCTGGGCGCGCTCGGCGTGGCAGGAGTCACGCACATCAAGATCGACGTGGAGGGCTACGAGATGGAAGTGCTGCGCGGCAGCGAGGCGGTGCTGCTGCGCGACCGGCCCGCGCTCTTCATCGAGCTTGATGACGATAACCTGCGCGATCAAGGATCGTCGGCCGCCGACTTGGTGGGCTGGCTCGAAGCGCGCGGGTACAAGGTGGGCGCGGCCGATAGCCGCGCCGCGCTCGGCACCGGGCTGCAGGGCTGCCACCTGGACATCATCGCTGAGCATGAAGCGCGTGCAGGCGCAACAGCATGAGCAGGACCGAGCGAGCGGCGAAGGGGCGATCGGTGGTGATCCTGAGCATGGAGCCCTGGGGCGACATGTGGTACTCCAAGCAGCATTACGCTGCTCACCTGGCCAGCGAGCGAGACACCTACTTCGTGAGCCTGCCCGATCGGTGGCGATGGAAGGACCTCTTCTCCTTCCGTGCCAGCCTCCGAGAAACGCCTGAAGGCGTGCGCGTGGTGGAGTACCGGAACAACCTCCCGTTGCGACTGCTCGGGCGGCGGCTCACCAGCCTTATGAACCTGTGGAACGCGCGCAAGCTCGCCCGGATCATGCCGGCGCGCGAATTCGTCATCTGGTCGTTCTTCCCCACTTCATTGGCCAACCACCTTGCGGGCCTCAACGCGGGCAGCAAGGTGATCTACCATGTGGTGGATCCGTACATCGACCGGCCTTACGACCGCTACTTCGCGCGGACGGCCGACCTGGTGGTGGCCATCAACCCGTGGTACTTGCGCTATTACGGCCGGATCAATGCGCGCTGCGCCCTTGTGCCCCATGGCATGCGGCCATCGGACCGCATCAGCGATCCTGCGCAGGTGCAGACGTATCGCGAGCGGTACGGGCGCTTCGCCGTGCTGGCCAGCGGGCTCAGCCGATCGCTCAACTTCCCGTTGCTGTTGCAACTGGCGCGGGAGAGGCCCGATGTGCCGTTGGTGATCGCCGGCAAGCGCTTCCCGCTGCCCGCACGCGCGCGAGAGCTCAGTGATGCGCTCTTCAGCCTGGGCAATGTGCACTATGTGGGCGTGCTGCACCCGGAGCAGCTCAAGGACCTGGTGCGCGCGGCGAGCCTCGGCCTGGTGACGTACGACTTCGAGCCCGCGCGATCCGAGCCCGGCGAGGCCGGCCGTACGCCGTTGAAGGCGCTCACTTATCTGTCGCAGCACTGCCCTGTGGTCTCCACCAACAACAGTTACGTGCGGGAGGTGGAAGGAAGAGGATTCTACAAGGCAGAGGGCACCGCTCATTTCATGGAGCTGGTGAATCAAGTGCTCTTGGGCCAGCGCGCCGTTGATGCCAGCGCCATCGACTCCTATTTGGACAGTGTGAGCTATGCGGCGCTCTCTCGGCGAATCCTGGACGCGCTGGTCGTGCCCCAGCCGCAACCGATGGGTGGCAAGCCGATGATCCCGCGCGGGAATCCGGTGCTGATCATCTCCAACGAGGCCTGGAATGGGCCCCGTTACAGCAAGCACCGAACGGCCATCGCGCTCGCCGATCGCCGGTCCGTGCTCTTCGTTGATCCATCGCCGCGATGGCGCCCGATGAACCTGCTGCGCTGGGCCATCACCGAACAGCGCACGCCCGAAGGGGTCGATGTGCTCTCTTACTTCAATGCCATCCCTTTCCTCGGCGGCCGCCTGCGCGCGCTCAATGGCCGGGTGGTGAGCCTTCGCTTGCGCCGCTTCCTGCGACACACCGGGCGCTCCGCGCCCTTGTTCTGGTCCTTTGATCCCAGCCGGCTCGAAGCCCCCAAGCTGCTCCGACCGGTTCTGTCGGTGTACCACTGCGCGGACGATCACAGCCTGGGCGTGCACGTGGAGGCGGAACTGGCCGCCAACGTGGACCATGTGTTCTGCATCGCCAAGGGCCTGATGCCACGATTTAAGGAGATCAACCGCTCGGTGATTCATGTGCCGCACGGGCTCGCGCCAGAGGATTTCGGTCCTGGAGGCGATGAAGCGCCAGCCTTCGCGCCGGGCTATGGGCTCTACATCGGCAACGTGAACGACCGCCACGATTTCTCGCTCTGGGAGAAGCTCATGCGCGCGCATGCCGATCTGCAATGGGTGATCGTGGGGCCGGTGCGCGTGAGCGATGCAAAGGCCCGCCAAGTGATCGAGGAGAAGCGGCTCCCGAACGTGGTCTATGTCGGACCGGTGCCGTACGAGCGTCTGCGCGCGTTGATCGCGGGCTGCGGCTTCGGCTTCCTGTACATGAACAACGACCTGGATGCCAACCGCATCTCCAGCCAGAAGGTGGTGCAGTTCCTGGCGCAGGGCAAGCCTTTCTTCTGCAGCTGGCTGTCGGAGTACGCGGACCAGCAGGACCTTGTGCACATGACCGATTCGCACAAGGAGGCCTTGGAGCGTTTCGCGCGATGGCGCGCCGAGGGCGATCCGCCGGGCGCGCGCGAGCGGCGCATCGCGCATGCGCAGGAATTGCGGTACGACCGCCTCTTCGAGCAACTCCCCTTCACGCTCTGAGCCATGAGCATGAAGCGCGGCCTCATCTACACCGTCCTCGCGCAGGCCCCCACACTGCTGCTCTTCTTCGTCTCCAGCACGCTCATGACGCGCATGCTGGGCGATGAGGGCCGCGGCGAGTACGCGCTGATCACCAACCAGGTGGCGCTGCTCACCTTGCTCCTCTCGCTGAACGTGAACTACGGCATCAGCTACTTCGCCAGCCGCAACGGACCCACGCGCGACGTGGTGGGTACGGCGGCCGCGCTGCTGCTCATCAACCTGCTCCTGGCGCCGATGCTGCTGGCCTTGCTGCGCGCCGTGCCCGCCACCAGCACCGTGCTCATGCCTGAGCGCGCCACCCATTGGATGTACTGGGGCTACGTGTACCTGGGCATCATGCTCGCGCTGATCACGAACTGCACTTCGGCCGTGCTGCTCAGCCAGAAACGCTTCCGTGAGCTCAACCAGCTCAGCATCCTCAGCGCGGCGCTGAGCGCAGGCGGATTCACAGTACTGTACCTGGTGCGTGACAGCTTAGCGCCGGAGCGCTTGCTGGCCGCCACGCTCATTGTCACCCTCACCGCGCAGTTGCTGCACGCCACCGCCGCTGCGGTGCTTTATGCCTTGCACGTGCGTGTGGCGCCGTGGCCCATCTGGTCGCTGGCGGCATCGCGCCCCATCATCGCCTTCAGCCTGGTGGCGCACCTGAGCAACCTGATCAACATGATCACCTACCGCTTCGATGTATGGGTGGTTGACCAGTACCACGGCGCGGCGAGCCTGGGCCTTTATGCCGCGGCGGTCGGCATCGCGCAGTTGCTTTTCTACGTTCCGGAACCGCTCTCTCGCGTCGTGCAGCCTTACCTGTTCGGTCACGCCGGGCAAGAGGCCATCGAGCGCTTCAAGGCGGTGTCGCGCATCAATTTCACCACGGTGCTCCTCCTCTCGGCGGGGCTGGCCTTCATTGCGCCGTGGGCCATCACCTTGCTCTATGGCGATGTGTTCGCGGGATCGGTCGCGGCCTTGTGGCTGCTGTTGCCGGCCAATCGTCAATCCACCGACGAGCCGATGCACTGCGATCTGGCTGACGAGACCCAGCTCAAGGAGCTGATCACCCGTCACGCCGAATACACCGGCAGCAAGGTCGC
>CAZFBP010000009.1:0-9550 GCA_964517255.1 uncultured Chryseobacterium sp. | reverse complement strand
TCTATGGCGATGTGTTCGCGGGATCGGTCGCGGCCTTGTGGCTGCTGTTGCCGGGCATCGTGCTGAACAGCGGGTTCAAGCTCCTGGCGCAGTTGGTGGTGCAGGGCGGCTTGCAGCGCTTCAACCTGATCGGCGCCTCGGTGGGAGCGGGCCTCACCATCGCGCTCGACTTCGCGTTGATCCCGCGCTTCGGCATCGAGGGTGCTGCCGTGGCCAGTTCATTGGCATACGCTGCCGTGCTCGGTGTCACGCTGTACGCGCTGCGCGCGCGCATGGGCGTCTCCTTGCGCGGCATGTTCCTGCTCACTCCGGCCGATTGGCGCGCGTTGCGCGGAGGCAGGCTCTTCGGCCACGGGCCAGCGGCGTAGGCATGGTGGTCGCGGCATCCCTCATCGCGATGAAGCCGTCCAGGTGGGAACGAATGCCTCCAGCCCGCACCTTCGCCACGCGTACCGCATGAGCACGGAGAGCACATCCGCGAGCGCCGCCGAGCTGCGGCCCTACCGCGCCATCGATGGCTTCCGGGGCATCGCTGCCCTGGGCGTCGTGCTCTTCCATTACAGCTTCGACATCCTGCCCAGCACTTCGCCCAGCCCGATGAAGCCGCTGTTCCAGTACGGCGTCTTCGGCGTGGAGGTCTTCTTCGTGCTCTCCGGCTTCGTCATCCCGTACAGTATGCTGCGCGGAGGCTACAACTGGTCCACACTGGGCCCCTTCATGCTGAAGCGTTACCTGCGCATAGCGCCGCTGGCCTACTTCTCCGCGCTGCTCATGATCCTGTACCACGCAGTGGCGCTTTGGGTGCTGGGCCGCCCAGTGGCCGCCGACGACTGGCCCGGCGTGAACCTCGCTTCGATCGTGGGCAACCTGCTCTTCCACCCCGAGCCCTTCGGCACCGAGTGGTACAACTTCGTCTTCTGGACCCTCGCCGTGGAGTTCCAGTTCTACCTCGTCATCGCGCTGCTGCTGCCGCTGCTGCTTCAGCGCGGCAACGACTTGCGCAACGTGGCGATCCTGATCGCCGTGCTCGCGGCAAGCCCCTTCTTCGAGGGCTCCTTCCTGCACTTCAGCGGCTATTTCGTGCTGGGCATGGCGGTCTTCCTGTTCCGGGAGGGATTGGTCTCCGCCAGGAGCTTCGCAGTGCTGCTGATCGCATCGGTGGCCTCCATCGCCGTGATCAATGAGTGGATACCGTTCACCCTCGCACTGCTCACCACCGCCATGCTGCTCTGGCGCCCGGGCATGGGCAACCGCTTCACGGATTGGCTCGGCGACATGAGCTACGGCGTGTACCTGCTGCACATGCCGGCAGGCTATTTCTGCGACAGCCTGATCAAGCGCGTGACGCACATCCACGAGCACGCCTGGGGAAGGGTGGTGCTCTTCTGCCTCTTCCTGATCATTGCCTTCGCAAGCGCCCACGTGCTGCACGTGATCGCCGAGCGGCCCCTGCTGAAGCGGATCAAGCGCATCAGCATCCGCGCACGGGTGCCCGCGTGAACGGCCTGACGCTCATGCGCCCGGATACATTTGAGCCGCACCCTCCACGCGTGAGCGAGCCCATCCACGTCCTGCACACCTTCGCGAACAACTCCTCGGTGCCTTACCTGAGCTGGTTCGCTGAGCGCGCCGCACGCGAGGGCAACGTGCGCTACACCTTCCTCAACCTCTACCCCGAGCGGCCGGCCATGATCGATGAGATGGCCGCACTGGGCTTTCCATGCGAGTGGATCCCGTACGACGACAGGCGCCGGAAGAGCGGCATGCTGCGCGCGCTGCCCCGGCTCTACGCCCGCATCAGGGCGCACCGGCCGCGGATCGTGCATTGCAACCTCTTCGACGACACCGTGCCTGGCCTCATTGCCGCGCGCCTGGCGGGCATTCCCATCCGCGTGATCACACGGCAGGACACCGGCTTCCATTGGATGCACGCGCGCAAGTGGCTCTTCGTGGATCGCTGGAATGCGCGCCTGGCAACCGATATCATCACCGTGTCCGATGAGGCGCGCCGCCACTTGATCGAGATCGAGGGCCTGCCCGCTGAGAAGATCACGCGTGTCCACAACGGCATTCCTCCCGCGATGCACACCGCGCGAGACCCGGCGGCCATGGCCGATCTGCGCGTGCGTTTCGGCATCGAGGACCGTGCGCCGGTGATCGGTACTGTGGCGCGCTTCATCGAATGGAAGGGCTACCGGCATATCGTGGACGCCGCGCGCATTATCGTGCAGCGGCACCCGGATGCGCGGTTCCTGCTCTGCGGAAGCGGCGAGCAGGAGAGCGAGGTGCGGCGATGGGTCAACGAGGCCGGCCTCCAGGATAACGTGGTGCTCACCGGGCGCATCGAGCGAAGCCTGATGCCCTCCTTCTACGGATTGCTCGACCTGTACCTGCACGCGGCGGTGCTGGAGCCCTTCGGGCTGGTGTACGCCGAAGCCATGATGAATGGCGTGCCTGTGGTGAGCACGGCCACCGGCGCCGCGCTCGACGCCATCACCGATGGCGTGAACGGCATGCTCGCCGGCGAGCGCAGCGGCTCGGCCCTCGCTGCGGCCACGGAGCGCCTCCTCGCTGCGGATCGTCGCGCAATCGGCCAGGCCGGGAAGGCCGCCGCGCTGCGCATGTACGCGTTCGACACGATGTGGAACGGGACCATGGAGGTGTACCGCAAAGCCCTCGCGCGGCCATGAGCAGCCAACCGATGGTGAGCGTGGTGATGCCGGCTTACAATGCCGCGCGCTACATCGAGGAGGCGATCCGTTCGGTGCTCTCGCAGGGTTGGAGCAACCTGGAAGTGGTGGTGGTGAACGATGGATCGAAGGACGGCACGGCGGCCGTCGTCCGCGCGATCGCGGACCCGCGCGTGCGCGTGATCGACCAGCCGAATGGAGGCGTGAGCAGCGCGCGCAATGCAGGAATCGAAGAGGCGAGGGGCGAGTTCATCGCCTTCCTCGATGCCGATGACGCGTTGGAGCCCGGCGCGATCGAACAGAAGATGGAAGCACTGCTGCGCGGGGACGCGGAGTGGGCTTACAGCGACATGTGGACCTGCGATGCGGAGCTGGGCCGCATCGGAGAGCCGGACCGCGGCGCGGACGGCGACCTGGTGCGCATCGTGCTGCTGGGACTGGGACATGCCGTGCCCGGCGCAGGGAGCAACCTGCTGGTGCGCAAGCGCTGTTTCAGCCCCGACGTGCGTTTCGACCCCGCGCTATCCAACGAGGCGGACAAGGACATGGTGCTGGCGCTCGCCAGCCGGTTCAAAGGCGTGCGCGTGCCGGAGCCGCTGTTCCGCTACCGTGGCTTGGCGGGCAGCATGAGCCGCGACATCGCCCTGTACCAGCGCGATCATCTGCTGCTGCTGCGCAAGGCACGGCAGCGTGGTCTCTTGAAGGACCATCGATTCGCACGCGAAAGCATGGCACGGGGCTACTGGGCCATCGGCGGCAGCTGGTGGCGCAACGCGAAACGACCTTTGAGGGCGGTGCCTTGGATCCTGCGCGCGCTGCTGCTGAAGCCGGGACTCCTCTTGGAGAAGCTGGGCCGCCGCTGACCGGTTCAGCCGTTGCGCTCTTCGCCCAGGTGCCTCTCCCAGGCCCAGGCGCTGGCCATCATGTCTTCCAGGCCGCGCTCGGCCTTCCAGCCCAGCACGTCATGCGCGCGACGGGTGTCACTATAGATCGCCGCCACATCGCCAGCGCGCCGAGGACCGATGCGGTAGTGGAGTCGTTGGCCGGTCACCGCTTCGAATGCATGGATGGCCCCGAGCACGCTCACGCCAGAACCGGTGCCCAAGTTGAAGATCTCATGATTCGATGCCATGCGGCCGCTGGCATGCTCCAGCGCCTTCACGTGCGCGGCGGCGATGTCGGAGACATGCACGTAGTCGCGGACGCACGAGCCATCGCGCGTATCGTAGTCGCTCCCATGCACCACCACTTCCGGCATGCGGCCGATGGCCGTGCGCGTGATCACCGGAACCAGGTTCGTGGGTGGGTTGATGGGATCCTCGCCCAGACGGCCGCTGCTGTGCGCGCCCACCGGATTGAAGTAGCGCAAGGAGATCGCGTTCATGCCGGGCATCACGCGGGCGTGCGCCGCCACGATGCGCTCGCCCACCTGCTTGGTGTGCGCGTAGGGCGATTCCGGCTCGCCCAGCGGCGAATCCTCGCTCACCGGAAGCGAGGCGATGTTGCCGAACACCGAGCAGGACGATGAGAAGATGAAACGGGGCACCGCATGGCTGCGTGCCGCCTCCAGCACATTCAGCAAGGAGCCGATGTTGTTGCGGTAGTAAAGCCCTGGATCGCTCATCGACTCGGGCACGGACTTGAACGCCGCGAAGTGGATGATGCCGGACACCGCGCCAACGGAAGCGATCGCCCGCGAGGTTGCCTCGCGATCGCAGAGATCCACATTGAGCGCGCGCACGCTGCGGCCGGTGATGGACTCGATGCGCTCGTACGCCCGTGCGCTTGAGTTGGAGAAGTTGTCGATGGAGATCACCTGGAAAGGCGTGCGCTCCATGAGCTCGATGAGTGTGTGCGAGCCGATGTAACCGGCGCCGCCGGTGACGATGATCGTGTCAAGAGCCATAGATGCGCTGATAGATGGAGCGTGCGATGGCGAAACTACGGTAGCGCTCGGCCACCGGCCGGATGCGGTCATGGACCTCGCGGCGCGTGTTCGCTGCGATCAGCGCGGCGATCCGGCGGATGGCGGCGCGGAAATGCGTATCGCTGAGGCCATCGAGCACGGCGCCGATGCCTTCCTCGGCGATGATGCGCGAATCATCAGAGATCCCCGGCGTGATGATGACGGGCAGGCCCAGAGCCCAGTACTCGCCGTCCTTGATCGGCGTGCACAGCGCCTTGGTGGGCACAGGCTTCACGGGAGTGATGGCGAAATCGGCCAGGCCCATCCAGCGCGGCACTTCGGCGTGGGGCACCAAGCGTACGATGAAGATCGAGGGGTCGAGACCGGCCCGGCGGATCATGGGCTCCAGCTCCTCGCGCGTGTGGCCCGTGAGCAGCAGCACGCGCAGCCGATCGCCCCAATGATCGTGCGCGGCGCGCAGCAGCCGGAACGATTCATCCTCGAGGTAGATGCCGCCGAACTTGCCGGCGTACACGGCCACCACTTTGTCCTCGAGGCCCAATTCGCGCAGCAGCGCGGCATCCTTCACGCTGGACCATGCGAATCGGTCCAGGTCCACGCACGCGGGCTTCACCTCCATGCGCCGGTCGGCAGGCAGGCCGTAGCGCCGATGGGCGTATGCGCGCATGCCCTCCGCGCAGGCGATCAAGTGCGATGCGCGGCGGCTCTGCCAGCGCTCGAGCATCAGGAGGAGGCGGTGCGCCACGCCTCCGCGCGGCCAAGTGCCGTTCTCCACCATCGCGTCGGCGTGCGGCTCGTAGCTGTCGATCACCAGGGGTCTCCGCAAGAGCCAAGAGAGCATCAGGCCCAGCGATCCAGCGGGCGTGCACCAGGCGTGGATGCCGTCGATCCGCGCCTTGCGCGCGAGGCGCAGCAAACGCGCCACCACGCGCAAGGCCATGGCGGCGCCGCGCATGCCGAAGGGCGCGTAGCGGAATGGGTGGTGAACGATGCCGGACCCGAGCTGCGCAGGCGACAAAGGCGCAGGGTCCTTCTCCAAGGTCACCAGGTGAATGGTGCTGCCCGCAGGCATTGCTTGCAGGATCAATCGGAGATAGGGCAGGGTGTAGGCCTGAATCAGCCCTTCCTCAAGGCTCCAGTAAGTCACGGCCAGGAGCGCGCGCGGCTTGTTCATCTTGCACGACGGTGTGCGCGCGCCGGTCGCTGCGCCAGGACCGGGCGCTTGGAGGTGCCCATGCGGTAACGCCTCAGATCGAACTCGATTCCCGCCTCGTGCTCCTGCCGACGAACGCGGGCCAGATGCACGATGATGTAGAGGCTGCTGATGAAGAAGGGCACCATCGGGATCTTGAAGCGCACCAGCGCCCCGAAGTTGGGCGTGGTGACCCCCACGGTGAACGCGAACAGGACCGCGAACATGACAGCCATCAGCAGGATGGGCACGCCGGTGATGGAACGCAAGGTGAAGAGCGGCCCTGCACGCAGCAGGGCGGTGAACGCGAGCACGAGCACCCAGAGGTTCTCCAAGCCGCTGAGCACCATCACGGGTGTGTGCGCCTCCCACAGGTAGGGCCTGAAGAGGGCGGCGTTGGTGGCCACCGGGAATTGCTTGAGCAGGCCGAGCCATGTGCCATCGAACTCGCCGAGTTCGAAACGATGCTTGCCGTAGGCGCGTTCGTTCGAAAGGTCGTTCTGGGTCAGCCTGATCGTCTCCAAGGCCCCATCCACAGCGAATTTGTCCATGCTGCCGGCCAGATTGCGGAGGATGACGAGCGAGAGCACCACCATGGCGCCGATCGCCAGCGGGAGGAAGACGAAACGGACGATGAAGCTCCGGATGGCCACCACGCGGAAGTACGAGACCCACAGCAGCGAGCAGGGCAGGACCACCGTGAACACGTACGGCTTGAACCAGAGCATCAGGAAGGCGCTCACCACGAGCCAGAAGGACATGGCCACGATGTTCCGCTTCTTGAAGAAGATCTCATCCACCGCGTGCACCCACAGACAGAGCGCGGTGAAGCACCACGTATCCTTCATGACACCGGAGCCCCAGAAGATCGCCGAAGGCATGAACAGGAAGCCGATGGCGAGCTTGCCCTTGATCTCCGGGAAATAGGTCACGAAGGTCCGGAAGCACTTCCACGCGCCGAAGAAGGAGATGGTGGCCGTGACCAGCGTGGTGAGCAGGAAGCTCTTGTTGGTGAAGATCGCCAGCACGCTGGTGACCTGGAGCACGGCGAAGGTGCGCCGATCGAAGAACACGTACTGGTAAGGGTGCGCGGTGGCCTCGGAGTAGGAGAGCCAAGCGCGCATGGAGTTGTCTCCGAAGAGCTGGCGGAAGTACTCGATCGGGTCCACGAAGAACATGTTGCGCATGGCCAGAGCGGAATAGAAGTAGGCGGTGGTGTCGCCGCCGTGGTAGTAGTAGAAATAGATGAGGCTGAAGAAGGTGGCGCCGAAGAGCTTGGCATAGATGCCGCCGATGAAGTACCTGTACTCGGGCGCTTCGTGCATCTTGCGATTGCGTCGGCGAATGAAGATGAAGAAGATGGCGAGGAAATAGAGCAGCGCCGCCATCCATTCCCAGTACGCGATGCCCACTTCGCCGTGGTAGTAGAGGTAGAGCAGCGGTTTCATGGGGTTCCGTCGCGGTGCTTATCGCGCCGGTTGATGGACGCCTCTCGCCAAGAGCCTGCAGATGGAAACGGCCAACAGCGCCAGCATGGCCATCCGCACGGGCGTGGTGTAACGCGCCTGAATGGTGAACGGCAGGTGCATGATTCCGAAATAGGCCACGCCCGCGAGCATGGGCCAGGCTTCAGCCCAGGTCACCCTGCGGCGCGCCATGGCCAGCGGAATCAGGATCATGAACAAGAGAAAGACGATGCCGGTGGAAACGGATGCGTAGAGCGATCTGATCTTCTGCGAGGCGCTGGCTTGCCTGAATTCATCGCGCTGTATGCCGATGACCCAGAGCCGCACGGCGGAGTAGGCCTTGTACTTGAGCAGGTACCACGGGTCGCGGCGGTAGTGCTCAATGGCCTTGCCCAGCAGCAGCTGCTCGCGGAGCTGTGTGTAGCGCGTGTTGTAGGTGTTCACCACACCGTAAGGGGCTCGATCGCGTGAAGCCAGCATGAGTGAATCACTCGGTGTGAGCAAGGGGCGCAGTCGCGCATTGATCGCGTCCCATTCCGCCTCGTAAGCGGCGATGTGCCGCGGGATCTCCTCGTCCGGAACGAAGCGCACCAGCTCGTCGCCGGCGAAGTTGTGCCAGTACACGTGCTCGGTGTATCCGGGGAATTTGCCGCACCAGGCGCCGAAGTGCATGTAGCTGCCCGCTCCTTCGAGGGGCGTGGTGCTGAAGACGCCGTGGTTGCGCTTATTCCACAGGCCATAGGGAAGCATGGTGAGCGCGCAGACCGCGAGCATGGCCAGTTGCCGCGGCCAGGTCACGCGGTCGCGGAGCCAGATGCGCTCGCCGATCACGAAAGCCAGCGGAAGCAACTGGAGCACCGGCTTCAGCAGGAAGAGCGCGCCGAAGAGCAATCCCAGGAGCACCGACGACCTCCAGGAACGGGGGCCGGGCCGCGTGATCATCAGCAGCAATGCCCCAAGCCCGGCGAGGACAGGCACTTCGGTGTACACCTGTGTGATGTAGTAAGGCACGTTCACCAAGGGAAGCAGCAAGAGCAGGAACAGCGATCGCGCCGCCCGACGGGGCTCGATCCGTTTGATGAGCTCCAGGGCGCTCCAAAGCGCGAACGCGTACAAGGCGAGATTCACCCACGGCATGGACTTCCATGTCCCGGTGATCGCCATCACGACGGCTACCAGCAAGGGGTAGCCGGGCGCACGGAAGGTGTCCGGGTAGTGGCCCTCCAACGGCCACCACATGCTGTACTCGCCATGCAGGATCCCTTCTGCCAGCGCGATGTACGACCATGCATCGGAGAGCATCACGTGCCGCGTGGCCCACATCATGGCCAATGTCACGAAGCCGGTGGCCATCAGCAGCGCGATGAACACCGATCTGCGATCAAGTAGCGCGGCGAGGCGAGGGCTGATCATGGCAACGATTGACCGGAGACGGCAATGCGCGGTAAACATACCCCTGCGAACGCGCCCTGCTGAAGCCCGATCGGGACCGCAACGTTGCACGGATGCGCGCCGTCGGAACCAGGCAGCCGAAGGCGCGCGTGCGTCGGGGCGCTGTGCCGGGAGCACGCGCCATGAAATCGCGTGGAGGCGCCCATTGCGCCGGAAACCTGACCTTCGCCCGCATGGAACCCGTCCGTATCGCGCTCGTCGCGCCCTGCTTCGAGGAAGGGGAGGTGGCGCTGCGTTTCCTTGCTGAAGCGGAAGCGGTGATGGCCCGCACCACTGCGCGATGGACCGTCATCATGGTGGACGATGCCAGCTCGGACAACACCCTTGAGCTGCTGCGCGCTTACTCGACCAGTGCGCCGAACGTGACCCTCGACGTGATCTCCCTGGCCTACAACATGGGGCATCAGGAGGCCATCTATCAAGGCCTGCTCCGCTCTAGCACCACGGAGACCACGCATCATGTGGTGATGGACTCCGACGGCGAGGACGATCCAGAGGCGCTTGCTGAGCTGGCGCGCATGGCCGCGGAGGGCGCCGCGCCCATTGTGCTGGTGGCGCGCGGCAAACGCTCCGAGTCGTTGATGTTCCGCCTCGGCTATCGCTGCTACCAGTTGCTCTTCCGCGCCATTACCGGAAGGACGATCAGCTTCGGCAACTACTCCATGATCGACCGCCGCATCCTGCAAGCGGTGCTTGACCGCTCGTTCGTGCATTACGCGGCCTTCCTTTCACGCCAGCGCGCCGCTTCGCGCATGATCACCTACGACCGGCGCAAGCGGATCGACGGCCGATCGAAGATGAGCCTGCGCAGCCTCTCGATGCA
>CAZFBP010000008.1:0-26827 GCA_964517255.1 uncultured Chryseobacterium sp. | reverse complement strand
GGATGTGGTCCCCGTTCAGTATCCGGCCGTTGTAGCTCGAGGGCGAGCTGTCGTAGATCCGCCACTCCGCACCGGTGTAGCACGCCAGTCCGCTCACGGTGCCCAGCCACATCCAGCCGTTCGAATCCATGTGGATCACGTTCACCTGGTCATCGGGCAAAGGAGAGTTCAACGTGCTGAAGACCTCCCACACAGCCCCATCGTAAATCGCCACGCCGCCGGTGGAGGTGCCAATCCACAATCTTCCCTCATCGTCCAAGGCCAGCGACCTGAGCACGTTGTCCGGGATTCCGGAGTTCGAGGTCTGGAACAGTTCGCAACCGCCATCCTCCAGGCGGCAGAGCCCCCAATCCGTGGCCACCCACGCCACGCCATCGGCCTGCACCACGATATCCGTGACCGTGTTGCTCTGCATGCAGGTGTTGGCCATGTTGAACACCTGCCATGCTTGTGCGTGCAAGTCAGGAACGATGAACACGCAGCCGATCGCTACAGCCAGGAAGCGCATCATCGCTTAATGATCAAGGGCAAGGTCCTCACATACGAAGCGTCCTCCACCGTCACATTGTAAATGCCGATGGCCAGGCCGCTGACGTCGAACGAGAGGGGGAGCCGCGATGCCCTCTGGTCGATCATCACGCGCCCATCCGAAGCGATGATCCGGATGTGACTGATCCCGCTCACAGGGACAGGTCCGTTCAACATCACCGTGACATCGGCAGGATTCGGTTGCAGCTGAAGACTTGGGGCCACCACGGGAGCTGCTGCAATGGCTTCGGTACTGAGGGTGAAGATGCCACCGGTACGATTAACCCCTTCCAGCGAGACGTAGAACCCGCGGTTGTTGTCGCTGGCATAGGTGTCATCCGCGATATCGTACACTGTTCCGCCTGGCTCGTTGTTGATGGGAATGGCGAACACCTCAACCCATTCATCGGCTGGAAGGGACTGCGAGCACCCGCCTTCGTCCTCGATGGATCCGAGCGTGGCAAGGCCGATGGATGTCCATGTGCGGTAGTGGTAGCCATTGCCGGGCGTCACCGCAGCCGAACCTGACATCGGAAAGGCGACGCTGGGCAGCGGGCACCAGGTGCTTGATCCGAAAGCGAGCGAGGCGGTGGAGGATTCCGGCCAGCGAACCGTGAAGACCAGGTTGCTCAACAAGCTGGAGAACGCGAGGTCGTTCGCGCGCAGGTTGATCCGCAGCATCTGATTCGCTTCATCATGCTGCATGCTGATGTCCACCGAGGTGGGCAGTTGCGCCATGCTGCCCAGCGCGCCTGCGAGGGCTGCGGCGATTCCTGCGAGCCGTAGCGATTGATTCATGACCGGCTTGGTTTACGGACAAAGCTAGGCGTTCAGGAATGGCGCCGCGAATGCCGTTCGTCAGTCCCTGGCGGGTGGCGCCTGATCACGGCCCAACGGCCTCAGAGCAGCTCGCCCACGATGCGGTCCACCGTGACGCCTTCCGCCTCTGCCTTGTAGTTGCGCACGATCCGGTGGCGGAGGATGGGCAGCGCCACGGCTTGCACGTCGGCGATGTCCGGAGAGAAACGACCGTGTGCCAGCGCGTGGGCCTTGGCCCCAACCACCAAGTATTGCGACGCGCGCGGACCTGCGCCCCAGGCCACGTGATCGTTGATGATGGCCGGCGCGCCGTTGAGGCCCGGCCGCGTGCGGGTGGCGAGCTTCACGGCGTACTCCACCACGTTATCGGCGATGGGGACGCGACGCACAAGCCCTTGGAAGTGCATGATCTCCTCGGCGCTGAGCACGGGTTCAATCGTGGGCTGGGAGTCGCTCGTCGTGGCCTTGACGACCGCCACTTCCTCTGCGAAGGCCGGGTAATCCACGCGGATGTCGAACATGAAGCGGTCCAATTGCGCTTCAGGCAGCGGATAGGTGCCTTCTTGCTCGATGGGGTTCTGCGTGGCCAGCACGAAGAAGGGATCGGGCAGGCGGTGCGTCTGTCCTGCGGCGGTGACGCTTCGTTCCTGCATGGCCTCGAGCAGCGCGGCCTGCGTCTTGGGCGGTGTGCGGTTGATCTCGTCGGCCAGTACGATGTTGGCGAAGAGCGGACCCTTGATGAAGCGGAAGTGGCGGTCCTCGCCGAGGATCTCGCTGCCGATGATGTCGCTGGGCATGAGGTCCGGGGTGAATTGGATGCGGTTGAACGACAAGCCGAGCGCGCGCGCCACGGAGTTCACCAGCAAGGTCTTGGCCAGGCCGGGCACGCCCACCAGCAGGCAATGCCCGCGGCTGAAGATGCCCAGCAGCACATGCTCCACCACGGCGTCCTGCCCGATGATCACCTTGTTCACCTCGGTCTTCAGGCGGCGGTAACGCTCGCCGAATCGTTCCACGCTCTGCACGTCGCTCATGTCATTGGCCAGTGGCCGGCTTGTTCCATTGGTGTAAGAAAGGGCACTGCGCATGCGCGGGGTCGATGCGCACATAGGTCGATTCGATGCGGTCCTTCATCCAGGCGTCAACGGCCTCCTGGCGCTTGCGGGCCTCGGCTGCCTGATGCATCAGCCGGTAGTCATCGCGGAGATTGGCACGGTGCGGCTCGGTGCGCGCCACGAGCCTGAGCAGTCGATAGGCCTTGCTGTTGTCGGGGTTGATCACCACTTGGGGCTCGCTCACCTCGCCGGGCTTCAGCTTATCCAGCACGAAGAAGGCCTGCTGGTCGAGGGCCTTGAGGTCCCATCGCACGGAGTTGGAAGAAGGCTCCACCATCACGCCCCGATTGCCCTTGCTCTCCTCGTCGTCGCTGAGGTCGTAGGCGGCCTGGCCGAAATCGATCCGCCCGGCAATGACGCCCGCGCGGAGGCTGTCGAGGCGGTCGCGCTCGCGCAGCAGGTCGGCGCCGGAGACTTTCGGGATCATCAGGATATGGCGGGCATTGTACCGTTCGCCGCGGCGCTCGATCAGTTGCATGAAGTGCCAGCCGTACTGCGTGGAGAACACGTTGGACACCTCGCCTTCCTTCAGGCTCAGCGCCACGACATCGAACTCCGGCACCATCACTCCAGGGGGCACGAGCCCCAACTCGCCGCAATCCTTCGACGAGCCGGGATCCTCTGAGTAGAGCCCCGCGAGCACGCAGAAGTCCTTCTCCTTCTTCACGATGGCCTCGCGATACTCCTCCATCCTGCGGCGCACGCGACTCACCTCTTCTTCCCTGGCCTTGGGCACGCGCAGGATCATGGCGTACTCCACCTCGGAGCCGATCAGCGGGATGCTATCCTCGGGTATGCGCTCGAAGAAACGTTTCACGTCGCGCGGCGTGAGGCTCACGTCGGCGGTGGTCTTCTGCTGCATCTCCTGCATGAGCAGCTGGTCGTGCACCTGGGGCCTGAAGTCGGCCTTGATCTCCGCGATGCTCTTGCCGTAGTACTCCTCGAGCTTGGCCTCGCCGCCGATCTGCTGCGCGAAATGCTGGATGCGCCGGTTGAGCTCGCTCTCCACGCGCGCGTCCTCCACGGTCACGCTGTCCAATTTGCCCTGCTCGATGAGGAGCTTCTCGTAAAGCAGGTCCTCCAATGCGGCGCAGCGCACTGCTTGCGGGCTGCTTCCGCGGGGGGCTCCTTCGGTACGGGCCATGAGCTCGGAGTAAAGCACGGCCTCACGTCCCACCACGGCCTCCACGCGGTCGATGAGCAGTCCCGTGGGCTGCGCGGTGGCAACCGAGACCAGCGCGGCGGCTGCCATCAGTGCTTCAAGGCGCCGTGATCGCGTCATTGGCCAAGGCTTCATGGTAGAGGTCGTCGCGCATGCGCTCGATGAGTTCCAGCTTGCGTTGGTTGAGCAGGATGGACCGGATCTCCTGGCGCACCAGCTCGATGGGGGCCGGGCTCAGGCGCGGCCGAAGTTCGAGCAAATCGAGGAACCACGCGCCGCCCTCCTCGCGCAGCACCGTGCGCTTGCCGTCGGCTGGCACTGCGGGCAGCGCATCGATCGGCACCAGGTCGCGCAGCTGGGTGAGCGTGGTCCAGGAAGCGCCGCGATCGGTGATGGGAACGCCGCGCTCGGCCAGGGCCAGCTCCAGTTCGTGCATGTCGTTCGGCCTGCCGCTCATGAAGCGGTCCTCCATCTTGCGCAACGCGCGCTTGTCGCTCTCGCGCACATGGAACCAGCGCGCGCGCAGCAGATCGTCGCCCAGGTCGAAGCGCTCGTTGTTGGCCTGATAGAAGGCCTCGATCTCAGAAGGGCTGATCACGGTGTCGAGCCGCTGGCTCACCAGCTGCTCCTCGAAGGCGTGCAGCAGGAGCGAATTGCGGTAGTCGCGCAGCTCGGCCTCGAAGCCCTTCCGCCCTGCGCTGAGGTTCTTCTCCGCGTGATGGAGCTCCACCTGCTGCCGCAGCCAGTTGTTGACATAGGCATGCGCCAGCGCGGCGCTGTCCTCCGGAGCGGTCCCCACCGGCACGATCTGCCGCAGGTCGCTCCAATGCAACAGGCTCTCGTAGGCGCGGGCCACAACCGGGTCGTCGTCCTCGCCGCCCGAGCCGCACGCGCAGAGGCAAAGCCCGGCCAATGGGGCGGCGAGCAGCGCCTGCAGCCGAACGGCCGGCCGCTTCACTTGATGGAGTAGAGCACGGCGGTATCCACCGTTACCGGGTACTTGCCGCGCAGCTCGTTGATCCACTCCTTCTCCAGGTGATCCTGGTAAGCAGCGGTGATCAGGCCGCGCGCCTCGTCGATGGCCTTGGGCGCGGGCGGCAGGATGCGCTTCACGTCGGCCACCATCACCTTGCCCTCGAAGGGGATGTCCTTGCTCATGCCCGTGGCGGAGAGGCTGCTGAGGAAGGGCTTCTCCTCCGCAGAGAAGGTCCCGCCATCGATGCTAAGGGCGAGGGTGTTGCTCTTGTTCACCACGTCCATCAGGTCCTTGCCGCGCTTACCGCGCTTGAGGGTGGCGCGCATGGCCTTGCTGGCAGCCGCATCGGAACAGGCATAGAGGTCCGCCTCGTAGCGCGTAGGCCACATGAATCGGTCGGCGTTGGCCTTGTGGAACGCGTCGAGGCCCGTGCTGTCCTTCACGGCGCGGCCCCACACCTTCTGGTCGGTGAGCTCGAAGAGGAGGATTCCATCGCGGTACTCCTTCATGAGCATGCGGAATTCGGGGTACTTCTCTTCCAACCGGCTGTCCTCGTACGCCAGGATGCGCTCATCGGCGTATTCCGCCACACGATTGTTCACGTAGGCGGGAGTGGGCTGCACGCGCTCGCGGCGCTGGCGCGCCTCGATCTGGTCCAGCAAGTCACGCTGGGTCACGGTGCCTCCGGCGAAGGTGAAGACGGGCTTGTTGAGCTTCGCGGCTTTCTTCCGGTCGTAGGCCCAGCCCTCCATCACCTCGCGCACCACCACGGTGTCTTCAAGGGTCTGCGTCATCTCCTCGTACGGACGGCTCTTGGCGGCGAGCATGCGCCCTGCGCTGATGGCGCCAGCCAGTTCGCGGCGATAGCGCACGGCTTTCTTCCCCTTGCCTTTCACGAAGGGGCCTTCGACGAATTGCTTGCGCAGGAGGGTATCCGTGGTGGCGGTGCCCCTCTTGAACACGTTGCTGTCCACCATCGCGATCACCTGATCGATGTTCTTCTGATAGGTGGTGAAGGCGTACTCCTTGCGCAAGCGCTTCATGAAGGCCACGCGGGTGATCTCGGCGCGGCTGTCGCGGGCGATCTTGGTCTTGAGTTCGGCCTTGGCCTGGTCGTAGCTCGGCGGCGGGATGGACTCGATGCACTTGATGATGTGCCAGCCGAAGCGCGATTTCACAGGCTCGCTGATCTGGCCGGGCTGCTTCAACCCGAATGCGGCATCCTCGAATTCCTCGATCATCTTGCCGGTGCCGAACTGGGGAAGCTCTCCGCCCTTGGTGCTGCTGCTCTCGTCCTCGCTGTACTTCAGCGCGGCATCGTTGAAGGCGAGCGTGCCGGCGGCCACTTGTCTGTGGATCTCGCGCACGCGCTGCTCGGCGCTCTGCTGCTTCTCCGGCGCGTCCTGGTCGGTGCTGCGCAGCATGATGTGCGCCACCTTCATCTGGCCACGCGCGGGTCTGCGTCCGGTCACCTTCACGATGTGGTAGCCGAAGCGCGTGCGCACAGGCTGGCTCACGGTCCCCTCGGGCGTGTTGTAGGCCGCATTCTCGAAGGGATAGACCATCTGCAACGCGCTGAACCAGCCCAGGTCTCCGCCATTCTTCTGCGCGCTGGGATCTTCGCTGCCTCCTAGTCCTTTGGCCACCATGGCGAAGTCCTCGCCCTTCATCACGCGCTCGCGCAACGCGGCCAGCCGCTTCCACACGGCCAGCGTGTCCTCGGGGCTGGCCTCGGGCGCCACTTGCAGCAGGATATGGCTGGCGCGCACTTCCTGCTGGCTGCGGTCGTATGCTTCGCGCATCAGGGCGTCGTTGAGCTCGCGATCGATGAGGTAGGGGCGCGCGAGCTGCTTGCGGTAGCCATCGAGTTCGTTGCGGAACTTGCTGATGGTGTCCATGCCCAAAGTCTCGGCCTCGCGCACCTTGAGCTTGTAGTTGATGAACAGCTCGAGGTACTCGTCCAGGGCCTCCTTGGTCACGGAGGCTTCCTTGTTGTTCTTCTTGTAGATGGCCTCGAACTCGGCGCGCGTCACGGGCTTGCCATCCACGGTCATGAGCGCGGGATCGGTGCTGCCGTTCTGGGCGAACGCGGTAGAGAGGCACAGCGCGCAGAGCGCTGTCAGGATCGTCTTCGGGGTCATTCGGCTGAGGCTAAGGTCGTTGAAAGGGTGCCAAATGTAACCGTTGCCCTTTCGCGGCAAGACCGGCCCGTTCCCGTTAAAAAAGCCAGCGCGGAATCGCGCTCAGAACGCCAATCTTCCTTGCTGTTCCATGGCCAGGCGTAATTGCCCCACTTCCTTGCGCAGTTCCACCACGCTCTTGGCGAGTTCATCGCGGCTCATGTTGGGCTCGGGCAGCTCGGCGCTGATGAAGTGCACGAACTTCCACACCTCGAGCACGTTGGCCACCTGCACCTCATAGGGCGAATAGAGCGGGTTGGTGCTGCAGAGCAGGAGCGTTCCTTTCTCCTTCAGCTGGTTGTACGCCACCTTGAACACGATGCCATCATCCTTGGTGATCACGATGTAAGGCTGTCCGTCGCGGATGCTCTGCCAGTTCTGCACGTACTCGCCGGTCACCCACGAGTCCTCGGCCACCGGCGGCATGCTGTCGCCGCTGATCTGGAAGGTGCGGTACTTACGGTCCTTCGCCAGGAAAGGCATCTGGAAGGTGGGCAGGATGCTGATGTACTCGGGATCGGCGTAGCCCAGCGCGTAGCCGGCCTTGGCCTTCTCGGGCACCAGTTCCACGTTCTCGCGGTCCTGCTTGTCAACGGTGGTGGCCAGCACGCGCAGGCGGCGGCCGTTCATGTCCACGTCCCCTCCGCGCTCGATGATGCCGATCTGGCTCTCGGTGAGGGCGGTGAGCTCATCGCGCAGCAGCTTGTCGATGCTCACCTTGTAGTACTCGCTGATGCGCACCAGCAAATCGAAGGGCGGCTCGGCGCTGCCGTTCTCGTAGCCGCTGTAGCTGGAGCGTTTCACATCGAGGACGGTGGCCACTTCCTCCTGCGAGCGGCCGCGCCGGGAGCGCAGGAGCTTGATATTGCTGCCGAAGACTGCGTTTGCCATGGTGGTGTGGTTTATGGGCCGGTTGAGGGTTGACCGCCTTCGCGAAGCGCTATGGCGGGTTGGGGGTTGGGGGTTGGGCTGATCTGTTACTGGTTGCCGCTCATGCTTGCTCCGGCTTGAATCCGATGGCCTTTCGTGACTGATTACCCGAAGAGACCATGGCGGTGAGGTGGTCGAAGAGCGTCTGGATCTCCTCATCATGCCCGCCCACACGTTCTTCCAACTGCTCCAACTTCTGGAGGACATCCCGGTTCGAGAGGAGCACTTCGCGCATACGAGCAAAGACCCGAATAATGTGGATGCTCACCGCAATGGCCCGCTCACTGCGCAACACATTGGCCAGCATGAGTATGCCATGCTCTGTAAAGGCAAAGGGGACATACTTGGCGTGCTTGCCCTGCTTTAAGGTCGCAATTTGCGACCTTAAACCTCCCTCATAATCAAGGGCATCACTCGTTTGCCCCTGTTCTAAGGTCACAAATTGTGACCTTAAACCACGGTCCTCATCCAAGATCAGCTCGAACATGAAATCCTCCGGGAAGCGATCCATGTTCCGGCGAACCGCTTGCTTCAACTGTTTCACCTCCACACCATAGAGTTCGGCCAAGTCGCGGTCCAGCATCACCTTCTGCCCGCGTAGAAAATGGATGCGGCCCGTGATGGCCACGTCCGCCGGGGGCGCTGTCCTGTAAGGAGCGGGCGGTTCCATTGCCAGGGTATCCGTCATGATCTTGGCCTGTTATCCGGCACAAGTATATGGCCTGGAATCCGGAATTCGACGGACGGATAACCCGTCAATCCGTTCCTGCCCCGCCATTCCTTGTCCACAACCCACCGTTGCACGTCGAACCACCCTGTCCATCACAACCCGGGCAACGCATCATTGCGAGCCGAGCATCTGCCTTGTGATGACACGTACATTCCTCTTCGTTGCACTGGCACTCACGCTCAGGGCCCGATCACAGAACCTCGTTCCCAATGGCGACTTCGAGCAGTACAGCCTTTGCCCCGATTACGTGAGCCAGATCGACCGGGCAGTCGGCTGGTCTCGGCCAACCGAGGGCACTTCAGACTACTTCAACGCATGCCTGGGCGTGCCCTTCAGCCTGAACGTGCCCGACAACGAGTTCGGCAATGAGCAGGCGCGCAGTGGCAATGGCTACGCCGGGTTCTACTGCTTCCATGAGCCAACGGCCTTCACGACGCCGGGCGATGATGACCATGAATACGTGACCCATGAACTGGCTGCGCCATTGGTGCCCGGCCGCACCTATGCCGTGGAATTCTTCGTGAGCCTTGCCGATGCCTCGAAGTATGCCGTGAACGAGATCGGCGCATTGCTCTCCGTGGCCGTGCCGCATCGTACCGATGAGCTGCCCATCCAGCACGCGCCGCAGATCACGCATGACACCGGCACCTGGCTCGATGAGAAGAACGGATGGACCCGCGTCGCCGGCTGCATCGTGGCTGACTCCGCGTACCGACACATCACCATCGGCAACTTCAGAAACGGGGCCGCTACAGCATGCCTGCAGATGCCCACGCCATTCCCACTCACTTGGTACAGCTACTACTACGTGGATGATGTTTCGCTGAGGCCCCTGGAACCACCGCAACTCGGACCCGACATCATTGCCTGCGAAGAGGCACGCATCGAAGTGATCGACCCAGAAACGGACGCGGAGTACCAATGGTCGACGGGGCAAAGCGGGCCAGCCATCACCGTGACATCTCCTGGCACCTACACCGTGGCACGAACGGACCTCGCCTGCCCGCTCTCCGATACGGTGCTCGTCACGATTGCTGATTCACTGGTGATCCAACTGGCTTCGGACACCACCGCCGATCTCTGCGCCAGTGCCCTCGCGCTATCCGTTGGCCAGCTCCCCCCGGGCTCATCCGTGCTGTGGTCCACGGGCGAGGCCACCGCAAGCATCCTCGTACAGAGCGCCGGGCCATACGAGGCGCACGTGGAATCGCCCGGCTTCTGCCCCGCGACATCCAGGATCGAAGTGCATGATAACTGCGACGCGGACCTGTACGCGCCAGCTGCGTTCACCCCGAATGATGATGGGATCAACGATACATGGCGGCCCATCTGGTCAGCGCATCCATTGGCACGGCTCAACTTCATCGTCTTCGACCGCTGGGGCCGGGAGGTGCACCGCAGCACGCGCGGCGATGGCTGGGGAGGCACGATCTCCGGCGAACAAGCCCCTTCAGGCATCTATGCCTATCGATTGGAAGCGCACGACCCGACCCGGGGCCGCGCGATCCAACGTGCAGGCAGCATCGCGCTGCTCAGATGAGTCGCGCCTCCCGCTTCACCCACGCCTGTACCATGCGCAGTTGGCCGTAGCTGAAGCGCCCTTCGAAATGACCCTGTGCGGCATTCAATCCCTCGGACGGGTTCTCGCGCATCCAGTCGGCGATCAGGTCGCGCTCGGCTCCGGGCATCAAGCCATCGATCTCGATCTCGCCTTCGGCGATGCCGCGTGCGAAATGCCCTTCGATGGTGCTTTTGGATAACTGGCGCTTCTGGGCGATCTGCTCCAAGGTCAATCCCTCTCTCACCAAGGCGTAGGTCACGTTGTAGGTGTTGCCGACCTCGGCCTTGGTGCGGCGCGGCGCGCGTTCGTAATCGGGGTGAGCACGGTTGCGTTTGGTCAATGGGCGACCCAGCGGGTCGCCATTACGGCTGCCATCATCAGTTTCCGGATCAGATGATGCGCGTTTCTTCTTCTTGCCGGTCTTGCCTTTCGGGCGATTCTCTTCGGCCCACGCGCGCGCATCGCCCACCATGGCAGCGCGCTTCGCGGTGAGGCCGCGTTCGATCTCCTGCTGCCGCTGCACCTCTTCGCCGTTGAGGATGCAGGTGGTGAGGTAGCCCACCTTGGCGATGGTGGCCACTTTCTTCATCAGCATGCCGTCGATCTCCTTGAGCGCGTTGGTGTACTCCTTGGTTCGACTGAGCATCTCGGCTTGCGCCATGTGCCGGAAGAGCGCCTTCATCTGCTCATGCAACAGGTCGCCGTAGTAGCCGCCGCCTTTCTCGATGCGCACCAGCAGTTCCTCGCGCTTGTCCTCGAAGAGCAGGCGCATGAGCTGTCCGCGGAACTTCTGCGTGTTCTCTTCCTCGCTTCGCAGCTTGTCGCACAGCACCTGCAGCGCGGTCCTCATGCTCTCGTCCTCGAACTGCGCCGTCTCCGGGTGGTCCTTCCGCGTCCACTCTACTTTGCGAAGCAGCTCGCTGAAGTCGAAGGTGCTGGCCAGCATCTGCTGCAGGTACTCGCGCTGCTTGGCCTTGAGTTGATTCGGCAACGGCTCTTGCTGCTCGCCGCGCTGGGTGAAGGCCACCACGTCCTTGTCGCTGCTCACCACGCTGGGATCGATGCGCGTACGGAGGATGAGGCCATCGAGCGATCGCAATCGCGACAACGCCACGTACACCTGCCCCGGCGCGAAGGCCTGCCCCACATCGATGATGGCCTTGGTGAAGGTGAGGCCCTGGCTCTTGTGAACGGTGATGGCCCACGCGAGCTTGATGGGGTATTGCGCGAAGGTGCCGAGCACTTCCTCCTCCTGCTCCTTCGAGGCAGCATTCACCACGTAGCGCTTGTTCTCCCAAAGCTCGCGCTTCAGCTTGTAGGTCGATGAGGATGGGGCATCCCCTGCCCCTTCGTACATGCGCACGGTGATGCCTTCATCGTTCATCTCTTCCACGCGCGCCAGCTTGCCGTTGAAGTACATCTTCTCCGGGTCGTTCTTCACGAACATGATCTGCGCGCCCACCTTCAGCTCGATTCGCTGCGGCACGGGGAACATGCTCTGCGGGAAGTCGTCCTCGATGTCGGCCTCGAACGCATGCGCCCTGCCCGGCAGTTTCGCGAGCGTCTGCTGATTGATCTCGTCGGCCTTGTAGTTGTGCGTGGTGAGGGTGATCACGCCCTCGCTCTCGGCACTGCTGATCGCTGGTCGGTAGTGCGCATTCAGCTCTTCCACATCGCCGCGCTCCACCGTGTTGTTGCGCAGGTTGTTGAGGATGTGGATGAAGCGGTCATCCTGCTGGCGGAAGATGCGATCGAGCTCAATGTGCGCGTAGCCGTGCTGCTTGAGCACCTGGCTCTCGAAGAAGTGCATGCTCGCGTAGTAGCGTTGCATCACGCGCCACTCATCATCCTTCACCACGGGCGGCAGCTGGTACAGATCGCCAATGAGCAGCACCTGCGCCCCACCGAAGCTCTCGCGGCGGTTCTGCCGCACGGCGCGCATGCGGAAATCGATGGCGTCGAGCAGGTCGGCGCGGAGCATGCTCACCTCATCGATGATGAGCAGGTCCACCTCGCGCAGCACGTTGCGGCGCAGCGCGTTGAGCGGGTGCCTGCGCGTGAGGGTGTCATGGTCGTGGAAGGCGCCCTCAGCGATGTCGAGCGGCCTTTGCTTCTCTGGCAGGAACGACCCGAAGGGGAAGAGGAACTGGCTGTGGATGGTGACACCCCTGGCGTTGAGCGCCGCGATTCCCGTGGGCGCCAGGATCACGTAGCGCTTGTGGGTGCTGGCGGCCAGCTTGTGCAGGAAGGTGGTCTTGCCGGTGCCCGCCTTGCCGGTGAGGAAGACGTGGCGGTTGGTGCTGTTGACGAAGCGCGCGGCCAATGTGGCCATCTCGGTCTCGACGTGCTCGTCGGTGGCGGGCCTCAGGTCGCGGTTCACTTCGCGAAGAACGGAAGCGCTGGCATCATGCGTGAAAGACATTCTTCATGGCTCATCTTATTCGGCTCCGGCTGTCACTGACGGGAAAACCGTCGCCGGCACGGGGCGGAAAATAGGAGCGCGGCCTTGTGGACCGCGCTCCCAGTCAACAGCTAGTTATCAACGCTCCACCGCGAACCTGACGGCCTGGTCACCGATTCGCATGAAGTACAGGCCCGCCTGGAGCATGCTCACATCGAAGCGAAGGCGCTGGCCGCTTAGGCGCTCCTGGATCACCACGCGCCCACTGGCATCGAGCACCTCCACTGGCGCGTTGCGCACAGCCGCTTCGAGCATCACCTCCGCGAATCCATGCGCTGGATTCGGGAAGAGCGAAAAGGCTCCTTCGGCGCGCTCCTCGATCCCGATGCTGATGTTGCTCATGCGCGTGA
The DNA here is from genome assembly GCA_964517255.1 of uncultured Chryseobacterium sp. Lineage (GTDB taxonomy): Bacteria > Bacteroidota > Bacteroidia > Flavobacteriales_F > PHOS-HE28 > PHOS-HE28. The sequence goes on along the minus strand of CAZFBP010000008.1, from coordinate 14,015 downwards.
GGCCCGTACTGGTGGCCACCCAGAGGTTGCCGCTGGCATCCTCGGCCAATCGGCGCACGTTCGGCCCAGCCAGGCCATCGCTCTCCTCGTACTGGCCCCACGCGCCGTTCACGTAAACGCTCACGCCGCCCTCGGTCACCAGGTAGTCCACGTAAACCGCTGCCCAGATGCGACCGGCATTGTCCACCAGCATGTCGGTGATGGGGTTCAGTTCATCAGGCGGCGGCAGGATGAAGACGTGCTCATGGTCAACGGTGTGCACGTTCGACGCGTTCAGCACGGAGATGCCATCGGCCGTGCCCACCCACTTGTTCTGCTGCGCATCAACCGCGATGCCGCGGATGCGGTTGCTCAGCAGCCCGCCCGCCGTGGTGATGGCCGTGAAGGTGCTGCCGTCATAGACGATCACGCCACCGAGGCCACCGCTCAAGAGCACATCACCATTGCTCGCGAAGGCCACGTGCGTGGCGCCGCCGAATGGGATATTGGGCGAACCGAACGCGGTGAAGCTGCTCGCGCTGTACCGTGTCGCACCATTGATCGTGGCCAGCCACACATCGCCATTGGGCGCTTGCTTGATGTTCTTGATCTCATCATCGCCGAGGCCATCGGCGGTGGTGAAGGTGGTCCAAGAGCCTCCGCTCAGACGGCTGGCGCCGAAGTCGGTGCCGGCCCACACGTCGCCGTTGCTCATGGTGGCGATGGCGTACACGTCATTACTGGCCAGTCCGGGGCTGTTGCCCGTGTTGTAGATGGCGAAGGTGCTTCCGTTGAAGGAGACCACGCCCGCGTCAGTGGCGAGCCAGGCGGTTCCGTCGGTCGCAACGGCGACGTCGCGGATCTCGTCGCTGGGAAGGCCATCGGCCATGTGCCAAGTGGTGAAGGTCTGCGCGTTGCAGAGCGCGGTGATCGCAAGGGCGGTGAGTGCGGTGGCGGTTCTCATGGCAGTACGATGAAGGGTTTCGTGGCAATGGTACCATCCGCGCGCAGCCGGAGCGTGTATTGTCCGGGCCCGTACGCGTAGGTGTCGAGTTCGATGAGCTGGCGCGCCGCGAGTTTGATCGGCCCTTCCACGCGGCGGCCGTCGGAGCGGAAGACCTCCGCCTCCACTTCGCCATCGAGGTCGGCGAAGGCATGCACCGCCGTGGTGGCCGGGTTGGGCCAGAGCTGGAAGGCCGCTTCGGGGTCGAAGCCCGGGGCTTGCAGGTTGTACGCGCCGAAGGTGGGCGGCATGCGCCTGAATGCGCCCGAGGCATTGGGCGAGCGCGCCCAGGAGTAGATCGGGTACTGCGCGCCGAAGGCGACCTGATCGATCACATCCCCGTCGCCGTAGGAGAGCATCAGGCTCTCCCCTTCCGCGGCAAGCTTGAAGTTCGTATGGGTATCGTCGATGCCGGTGCGCTCATCGGCCCAAAGGATCAGGTACTCGTTGGGCGCCAGGGTGAAGGCGGGCATGTACCATTTCTGCGGGTCGGTCGGGTCATCGCTCAGGTACAGGTCCGCCGTGGAGATGGTCGCGTCGCTCGCGTTGTAGATCTCGATCCAATCGCCGGTGGCGCCGCTGGCATCCTGCTCCGTGCGGTTGTCGGCCATCAGCTCGTTGATCACCAAGGCGCCTGGCATGATGCGCGTGAAGATGCGGTGCGTGCGGTAGGCCGCGCCGCGCGGAGAGAACTCGCCCGCTGTCGGGTTCTCGGCGTAGAGGTAGTACTCGATCAGGTTCGCCTGGGCGATGAAGCCCGCTCCGAAGACGCCATCGCCCGCCGCGCCATCGCCGTGCAGGCCGTCATCGAGCATGGCCGCATGGGTGAACAGGCCATGGTCCGCGAAACGGTACGCGATGAACGCGGTATCCGCATCCGCGATGGCACAGGTGATCGCGATGGGCTCACCGACGCTGATGTCAGAAGGCGCGACCTGCACGGCACCGATGCTCGGCTGGCCCGTGAAGCCCGGATAGGTCTGCATGTAAGCGATGCGGCCGTTCATCAATTGCGCGAGGCCTGGATAGGCGATGGTGAAGCTCACCTGGTCGTTCAAGTTGTCGAGGAAGCCTTGGTACGTGTAGAACTTGTTCGGGTCGGTCTGCACATGCGGGTCGATCACCGCGCGGATCTGCGCTGCGAGCTGCCCCATGTCGCCGCTGTCCACCTGGTCCTCGAGCATGGCTCGGATGTGCGCGATGTACATGCGGCGGCGCATGGGGTCCTGCAGCAGGCCGCGGATCAGCGGACGCGGGAGGACGCTCACGCTGTTGAAATGGCTCATGGGATCGACGCTCATGGCCTGCGTGATGCTGAACCCGTTCCAGTAGGTGCTCGCATCAGTGAGGCGGAAGGCGCCGAAGCTCATGTTCAGGTCCCACGGGATCGTGTTCCAGCGCTGATCGCGATCGCGGTACAGGTAGTAGTTCTGCGCGTAGCCCACGTAGCTGTCGAAGTTGATGAGCGCGTAGTTGAGCGCGTGCATCCACAGGGCGCGATCCACGTTCAGCACGCTGTCGATCCGGTCAGGATGCTGATTCAGCGCGTCGATCAGCTCCAGCAAGTGGCCCCAGCCGTGGTCGCTCTGGATGGAGTAGATGCCGTAGTAGGCCGCGCTGTCGGCGCCGGGATTATCGCTGAGGCTGCAGTTCTCTCCGCTCAGGTCCACGGTGGGCGGATTGCCTTTGAAGAAGGCGCCATCGTTCTCACCGAAATGCTCCTCGAGGAAATCCGCCCCTACATCCTCCGTGCTCACGTAGAGGCCCTGCAAGGTGTCGTTCACCCACACATTGGCGTAGCCCGTGCGCGATGCAGGCATGTACTCGCGCGCGACCGCGTAGCTGAGCGCCTCGCGCAGGAAACTTGGGTCCTGGAACACGTTGCTGAGCTTGATCTTCTTGAAGCCTTGGTAATCCTGGCCTTGCACCGTGTGGTTCAGGTCGATGTTGAACGGATTCTTCACCCGGCCGGGACTGTACGAGCTGTAGCCTTTGAAGCGGACGCCCACGCCCTGGAGCATTGTGCCGTCGATCTCCATGTCGCCTGCGAGGCGCTCATCGTTCCCGGCCAGGTACAGGGCCTCCATCTGCGCGCGCCAATCGGCCTGGGCGAAGCGCAGCTTGATCTCATGCACGCTGGCGAGGTCGTACAGCGGCGATTGCGGCCGTGCGGCGATTGCGGCCGCGATCGCGATGATCGTGAAAAGGAGGCTCTTCCGCATCAACGCGCCACCACCAGCTTGCGCGCCTGGCGCAGGCCGGTCTCGTGCTCCAGCATCACGGTGTAAACGCCAGCGGGCAGGTCGCTCACATCGATGGTCCAGCCCGGCTGCGAGCGCTTGGCCACACGGCCTTCGGCATCGAGCACGGTGAAGGCGCTGAGCGTCTCCACGTTCACCCCAACAAGGCTCACTTGCTCATGGGCCGGGTTCGGGTACATGTTGAACGCGGTGACCTCCTCCTCCGAGCGCACCTCGGTGGTGATGCCGCAAGGGTCGTTGAGCAGGTTGATGATGCCTGGATGGTCGCAGGTATATCGGAAGCCCTTCTGCGGGCCGGCGTTGTATTGCCATACCACCTGGTTGCTGCTGTTCACCTCGTACATGTACTCGCCGCTGACGGCGCAGAACACATTGCCATCGGGCATGATCTGCCCGGCGCTCTGACCGCTGGCATTGGCGAGGCAGAGGTGCCGGAACGCATAGGAGACCGGACCCCATGCCGTGCCCGGCGTCCATGGGTAGTTGTAACCGGACATGGTGGGATGGATCGCATCGACCGTTGAATTCTGGCCGCTGCCACTGTTGTTGAAGAAGGAGATCCAGCCATCCATGGCGCCGCCCTGAACCCATTTCACATCGTGCACCGCGGCAGCGATGGTCTGTGGGCCAGTGATCCCGTAGTTGGCGGGCTTGCCCCAACGGAACAGGAAATCACCGCCGTGCCCGCCATTGCCGCCGGTGTGGCCCGCCGCTTCGGCGGTGGTGACACTGTGGTCGATGATGAAGATCTCGCTCAGGTAGCGCGCGCTGAAGGCGATCTGGTCAAGCTCCTCATTGTAGTCCACCCCATTCTCGTGGAACCAATCGATGCCGCCGCCTGGACCGCCGGAGCCCGAGACGGCCACGTTGATGTCCATGCGCTCCGGATGCTCCGCGATGGGCATGAAATTCGGCTTCGTGGGGTCCACGTCCTGGATGAAGCGGTCCTTCATCTCCCACTGCCACACCACCTGCCCGCCGCTGCCGTTCTGCTGCACCTCGATGATGCGGCCCGGGTACTTCACCGCCGTGCCGTCGTAGCCAAGTGCTTGCAGCTGACTCAAGGTATGCCGCACGTAGGCGAGCAACAGCACGTTGCCATTCGGCATCAGGGCGATGTCGTGGTGCGTCACGTAATCGGCGGTGGAATAGATGAAGTCCCATACAACGCCCCCTTGCGGATTCAGTTCCTGGATCCTTCCGCCGACCGCCGCGGTGGTGATCTGGTTGCCGCTGTACACGGCACTGCGCACAATGTTGCCATTGGGCTTCATCTCCATGGCGTAGCTGTAACTGGTGGGGCAGGACCATGTGTAGGCGATCTGCTGGTTGGCATTGATCAAGCGCGCCGTGGTGGAGCCGCTGGTGCCATACAGCGCGAAGCCATCGAACTGGGCATGGGCCAGCGGAGCAATGAGCATTGCCGCCGGGAGCAAGGCGTTGAAGCGCATAGGAGAAGGGTCGGGTGTTTGGTTCCGATCGGGCAGGTTAACACCCGGATCATGTTGGGTTATTGCAAAAGTGACGTTCGCTGTGATACCCGGCCCCTCACTTGGTTCAACGCCTTGCACCGCCCGACGAGGCTATTTCGCCGAACGACCGGTTTCCCACCGCGAAGCGGCGTGCGCCGCACTTCAATGCAAGCCGCGAAATCGAACGGCTCACGACGCGAGCCAATTCCTGAGCACACGTTCACCGGCTGGCGTGAGCACGCTCTCCGGATGGAACTGCACCCCGCAAAGGGGGAATCGGGCGTGACGCACGGCCATGATCACCCCGGCGGCACTGCGGGCCGTCACGCGCAATTCCGTCGGGAGCCTTGCGGGATCAGCGGCCCAACTGTGGTACAGGCCCGCATCGAAGGGAGACGTCAGGCCCGCGAAGAGCGAATCAACCGGCTCCTCGATCCGGCAAGGCACCGCCACGCCGTGCATCAACTTCGCCTGGTTGATGAGCGCGCCGCCGCATGCCTCCACCACGGCCTGCATGCCCAGGCACACGCCCAGGATGGGATACGTGGGCATCAGCGCGCGCAACAGAGGCATGGTGATGCCGGCCTCCCTCGGGAGACCCGGACCAGGTGAGATCACGATCCGCTCGAAGCGTGAAGCCTCTTCCACCGTGATGGCATCGTTGCGCCGCACCTCTACCTCGGCATGCTGCGCCAGGATGTGGTGCAGGTTCCAGGTGAAGGAATCGTAGTTGTCGAGCAATAGGATGCGCACCGGGCGAAGATCGCTTGACCAACCCTTTGGGGCGAACGCACGTCTTCTTCGCGTCGGCCATGCCCATCGTTCGTTCAACAAGCGCTCTTGCCCTGGCAATCCTCACTGCCAGTCTTGGGCAAGCGCAAGTGGTGATCAACGAGGTGAGCGCGGCGAACTGGACGGTGATCAACCTGGGCGGCGAGTTCGAGGATTGGGTCGAGCTCTACAATGGCGGCGCTGCGTCCACCGACCTCAGCGGCTGGTTCCTCAGCGACGACCCCTCTGACCCCACCAAGTGGAGCTTCCCCGCAGGCACCAGCGTGGGGCCGAACGGAAGGCTTGTCGTGGTCTGCTCCGGCAAGAATGCCCTCATCACCGGCATGCCCCACACCTCGTTCAAGCTCACGCAGACCAAACAGGAGTACGTGGTGCTCTCCGACGCCGCGCAGAACCTGGTGGATCAGTTCTGGATCGACCGCCCCACGCAGAAGGATCACAGCTGGGGCCGCACCACCGATGGCGCCGCGGCTTGGGGCATTTTCATGATTCCTACCCCTGGGGCGCCGAATGCCCTGGCTTCGAGCTACTACGCTGACAAGCCCACGCTCACACCGGCGGCCGGCGGTTACGCCGGCACGGTGAACGTGTCCATCTCCGCGCCCGCCGGTTGCACGGTGCGCTACACCCTCGATGGCGAGGAACCAACGGCCGCCAGCACGCCTTACGCCGGGCCGTTCAATGTGAGCACGACCACCTGCGTGCGCGCGACCGCCTTCAGTTCGGCACCGGGAGTCCCACCCAGCTTCATCGAGACCAGCACCTATTTCATCAACGAGGTGCACACCGTGTCGGTGTGGAGCGTGGCCGCCGGCGCTGATGTGCTCGCCTTCCTCAATGCACCGGGCAACCCAACGGTGGCCGAAGGCAACATCGAGTACTTCGATGCGAACCTCAATCTGCTCGATGAGACCCTTGGCGAACTCAACGAGCATGGCGGCACCAGCAACAGCAACGACCAACGCGGCATGGATTACATCGTGCGCGATGAGTTCGGGTACGGCCACGAGATCGGGAACCAGTTGTTCCGCGGAAGCTCAAGGGACAGGTTCGAACGCATCATCCTCAAAGGCGCCGCGGGCGACAACTACCCTGGCTACGACGGCGCCCACATCCGCGATGCGTACGTGCAGAGCCTGAGCCAGAAGATCGGCCTGAAGCTCGACGAGCGCAGCTATGAGCCGTGCATCGTTTACGTGAACGGCCAGTACTGGGGCGTGTACGAGACGCGCGAGAAGGTGGACGACAACGACTTCACCGAGTTCTATTACGACCAGCCCGGCGCGAGCGTGGACCTGATCCAGGAGTACGGCAGCATCTGGGCCGATTACGGCACCACCGGCGGCTGGTGGAACCTCTATCAGTTCATCGCCGGCAACGACATGAGCATCGCTGCCAACTACGCCGTGGTGAAGGACTCGCTGAGCACCCTGAGCATGATCGACCACATGATCATCAACGAGTACGTGGCCAATGGCAGCTGGCTCGCCTTCAACACCATGTGGTGGCGCGGCAAGGACCCCGATGGCGACCACAAGAAGTGGGGCTATTGCTGCTGGGACATGGATTGGATCCTCGGCTCGCCGCACAACGAGTTCGGCTTCCCGGAGAGCACCCCGCAGAACGACCCGTGCGATCATGAGAACGAGGGCATCGGCGGCCAGGCCAGCCCGAGCAACTTCGCCAGCACGCACTTCGCCATGTTCAACCGGCTCATGGAGAATGCCGAGTTCCGGTCGGAATACCTGACCCGCTACGCCCAACTCTTGGGGAACGGCCTCGATTGCGCCACCACCGTGGGCCACCTCGACAGCCTCATTGCCTTGATCGATCCCGAAATGGACCGGCACTGCACGCGCTGGGGCGGCACCTACGATGAATGGCTGGCCAACGTGCAGGAAGTGCGCGACTTCCTCCTGGCCCGATGCGCGTACATCGTGGAAGGCATCGTGAACTGCTACGAGGTGGAGCCGCGCGACATCACCGTGCTGGTGGACCCTCCGGGCAGCGGCATGGTCCATTTCGAGAGCCTCGACCTCACTTCCTTCCCGTACACCGGCACCTACTTCGACAGCACCACGCTCCATTTCGCGCAAGAGGCCTACCCCACATGGGACTTCAGCCATTGGAGCACGGGCCAGCATACCGTGCTTCCATCCACGACCGACTCGGCGATGTGGTTCCTGCTCTTGCACAACGATACCATCATCGCCCACTTCATTCCCGAAGTGCGCTACGATGTGGTGCTCGACGTGGTGCCGCATGGCGGCGGCGAGATCCAATTCGGAACCGACCTCTACTCCAGCTTTCCTGCAACGGCGTCCGTCCCGGAGGCCACGCCGTATGAACTGCTCGCACTGCCCAAGCTCTACTTCGATTTCGTGGCCTGGGAGATCCGCAGCGGCGGCATCAACCCGTACACGCCCAACGATACTTCCGAGAGCCGTCTCTCCATCTCCTTCTTCGCTCCGGACACCCTCATCGCCCACTTCGATCCGCACGACTACGGGTACTACGTGCCCAGCGCATTCACCCCGAACGCCGACGGCTTCAACGATGCGTGGATCCCGCTCGGCGACCGTGTCGATCTGGATCACTATGACTTACGGGTCTTCGATCGGTGGGGCCAGGTGCTCTTCACCAGCGCCGACTTCCGAGCGGGTTGGGACGGCACCGTCGCTGGCGGCGAGGCTCCCATCGGCGTTTATGCCTACCGCATCGATGTGCGCGACGCTTTCACGCAGGAGCGCTGGATCCTGCACGGGCACGTGACGCTGGTGCGATAGGCGGCACGTTCCATCACGAAGCTGACCGGCGAGTGAAGCGCAGGGCTAAGCTGTGCGCCCTCAACCGACGAAAGAACCATCAACCATGGACAACACCACCAACGCCCTCAACTGGTTCGAGATCGCCACGAATGACCTGGCCCGCGCGCAGAAGTTCTACGAAGAGGTCTTCCGGATCAAGATGGAAGCCATGGACCTGGACCAGCTCCAGATGCGCATGTTCCCCGGCGAAGGCGCCAACGGCAAGGTGGGCGGCGCCATCGTGAAGAGCGGCATGCACAAGCCCAGCAAGGAAGGCACCCTCGTTTACCTCAATGCCAACCCCGACCTTGCCGATGCGCTCGGCCGCGTGGAGCAGCACGGCGGCAAGGTGCTCATGCCCAAGACGCACATCAGCGACGACATCGGCTACATGGCCTTCTTCATGGATACCGAAGGGAACGCCGTGGCGATGCACTCGAACGGGTAAGTCAATTGGCAGTCAGCAATTCGCAGTAGGCAGTTGGCAGTGTCCTCGATGCGTGCTCCGGCGGAGGCACTGCCAGCTGCCTACTGCTGACTGCCTACTTCTTCCGCCCCCTTCATCTTCCCGATCCACCCCAGGTGCGTGTGATGGAAGTCGTCGCCGAACTTGAGGCCATAGCCGAAGATGCGGTCCATGCAGGCGTGGCCGAACAGGATGATGCCGGTGGACGTGAGCCAGCCTGTCAAGAGCACCATGCCGATCGCCAGTATCGCGACGGAGAAGCCTTTGTGATGGAGCAGGTTGTAGGTGAACGCGCCGACCTTCGGAGAGAGGAGATAGCCGAGCATTCCGATGTCGGGCCCTATGAGCAAGAGGGCGTAGGCCCACCAGGCCGCATCGATCGCGACGAGAAAGTACAGGCAAGCGAGGAATTGCACGAGCTCCTCGAGCCTCAGCAGGTTCTTCATGCACCAAGGATAGCGCGCTTCGCCGCGCCTCTATCTTCCCCGCCATGTTCAAGGTGATCCGCAGCAGCGCGGGCGCGGGCAAGACGCACGCGCTGGTGAAGCACTACCTCGGCCTTTGCCTGCGCACGGAGAACGTGGCGGCCTACCGCCAGGTGCTCGCGCTCACCTTCACCAACAAGGCCGCCGAGGAGATGCGCGAGCGCGTGCTCTCGTACTTGCGGAAGCTCGCTGCGAATGAGGTGAGCGAGCCCGCATTGGCCGATGTGATGCAGGAACTGACGAAGTCCAAAAGACCAACGGCGGAGGAAGTGGTGAAGCGCGCCGACGCCGTGCTGCGCCACATGCTGCACCACTACAGCGATGTCGCCATCAGCACCATCGACGCCTTCACGCGGCGGGTGGCACGGCCCTTCGCGCGCGACCTGCAGCTGGACCAGGCCCTGCGCATGACCACCGACCAGGACTGGTACCGCGACCGCGCCGTGGACGCGCTGATCGCCGAGGCCGGCACCAGCGACGATGTGACGCGCCTGCTCCTGGAGGCCTGCGAGCAATTGCTGGAGGATGAGCAGAAATGGGACCCTGCCGCTTCGTTGCGCGCGCTGATCAAGGAGCTCGACCAGGAGAACTCCATCGAGCCGCTGCGCGCCCTGCAACACCTCAGCATCGGCGATGCCCGGGCGTTACGTCGCAAGCTGCGCGCTGAGGCAGATGCGGCGAGCAAGCGTATCCGCGAGGCGGGCGAAGCGTGCCTGAAGTGCATGGCCGGAGCCGATGTGCCTTTGGAAGCTTGGACCAGCGGAAAGAACGGTGTCGCCTCGTGGTTCCGCAAGCTCGCGACGCACGGCGGCACATGGATCACGGAGAGCAAGACGCTGACCAAATGCCTGGAGATAGGCAAGTGGCACGGACCGCAGGCGAGCGCGAGCGATGGGCAGCGCATCGCGCAGACAGAACCCGCGCTGGCCGCAGCGGCAAGGCATGCCATCGACGTGCTGGCCACCGAGCAGCGCCCCTACCTCCTGAGGAACGCCATCCGCAAGCTGCTGCCCACCGCCATCGCCCTGCGCGAGCTGAGCCGCTGCCTGGAGCAGGAGAAAAAAAATGATGGCGTGGCCTTCTTCAGCGACCTCACGCGCCGCGTGGCCGATGTGATGCGCGACGAGCCCGCGCCCTGGATCCTGGAGCGCGTGGGCGAGCGCTACCGGCACTTCCTCATAGACGAGTTCCAGGACACTTCCATGCTCCAATGGCAATGCCTGCTGCCATTGATCGACAACGCGCTGGGCAGCGGCGGCAGCGCCTTGGTGGTGGGCGATGCCAAGCAGGCCATCTACCGTTGGCGCAACGGCGAAGCGCAATTGCTCATCCGCTTCCCGCTGCTGCACGGCCGTGGCGACAGCCAGCTTGAGCAAGAGCGCGAGGCGGCGATCACACGCGCATACAAGGAAGGCGAACCGCTCATCGAGAACCACCGCTCGGCGCCAACCATCATCGGGTTCAACAATGCGCTATTCGAGGCGATGCGGAGCCTGCTCCCAGAGGCTTGGGCTGGCGCGTACGATGGATTGAGCCAGACGACCTCGAAGACCGAAGCGGGCTTCGTGCGGATGCGCGTGCTTCCCAAGGAGGTCGCCGGGCTGGAAGCGCGCGAGGCCGAAGAGTCCTTCCTGTTGGGCACGGTGGCGGAGTGCATCGCAGATGGCTTCCGTCCGTGCGACATCGCCGTGCTGGTGCGCGATGGCAACAAGGGCCGCCGCTACGCGGAGCTCCTCATCACCCATGGGCACGCGGTGTCATCGCCCGATGGCGCGCGGCTATCGAGCAGTCCGAACGCGCAGCTGCTCATCGAGCTATTGCGCTTCATTCAGCAAGGCGATGCGAGCACCGCCGCGCGCGCCGTGCAGCGCCTTGCTCAACATCAGAGTCCCGCGCACACCGGATTAATCGATCCCTTCACCAGCATGGGCAAGGGCGATCCGCAGCGCGCCGTGCGCTCCTGGCTGCGTGGGCACGGATCGCCACGGTTGCGCACCACGCTCACCGCGCTGATCAACGAACTGTGCGATGCGCTCGCCATCGACCCTGCGCTCGACGCGCACCTGCTGCTGCTGCTCGATGAGGCCCACGCCTTCAGCAAGGAGCACGGCGCCGACCTGCAGGGCTTCCTGGAGCATTGGGAACGTCGGGGCGGGAAGCGCTCCATGCAAGCGGGCGCCGATGCCGACGCCATCCAAGTGATGACCATCCACAAGGCGAAGGGCCTGCAATTCCCCGTGGTGATCGTGCCCGGCACGCGCATGGCGCCAGCAGGCAATCGCGCGAATCACCTGTGGGTGGACGCGAGCGAAGCTGCGCCTCAACTCGGTTCCGCGCTGGTGGAAGAACGCCAGGCCTTGGTGGAAGCGGGCGTTGTCGAGGCGGTGCGCGAGAAGGAGTCCCGGGTGTTCGATGAGGTGAACCTGCTCTACGTGGCCTTCACGCGGCCGGAGCAGCGCCTCTACGCGCTGTCGGCGCGCAAAGGAGCCGATGCAGTGACCAAAGCGCTCATCGACCATGTGGAGGGCCACTTGGCAAGCGACGAGCTTCAACTGGGGAAGAGGCTCGCGCCGCGGGCGTCCAAGCCGATGGAGGCCGCGGCCTTCCTCGAGCCATCGGCGCAGGCCGGCATGCGCGACCTGCCTTTGCGCCTTGAAGCGCCCGAGGCCGACGACATCGCCGATCCCGATCCGCAGCGCCGACGGGGAAACCTCGTGCACGAGGCGCTGAGCAGGACCGCCGATGCAGGTGGGCTTGCTGCCGCGATCGCGGGACTGCTGCGCGAGGGCGTACTGGAACAGACCGAGGCCGATGGCATGCGCGCCGAACTCTCCGAACTGCTCGCCCGCGACCAGGTGGCGCCATGGTTCGCCCCCGGCCTGCAGGTGCGCGCCGAGGCCACCATCATCGGATCTGATGGACACGCCTACCGCCCAGACCGTGTGCTGATCGACGGCGATCGCGCGCGCGTGCTCGACATCAAGACCGGCGCCCCTTCACCCAGCCACCATGAGCAGGTGAAGGGCTACGCGCGGCTGCTGCGCGAGCTCGGCTTCGCGCGCACCGAGGCAGCTCTGCTCTACACGCGCGCAGGAACAATCGCGCACGTTGACACATGAGCATCACCTGGACCACGAAGGAATTCAACGCGCTCACCGCGCACGAGCTGCACGACCTCCTGCGCCTCCGCATCGACATCTTCGTGGTTGAGCAGCGCTGCGCCTACGCCGAAGCCGATGGGCGAGACCCTGATGCCATCCATGTGCTGGGTCGTGGACCCGAGGGCGCGTTGGTGGCCTACGCCCGCGTGCTCCCACCGGACAACGACGGCCTGGCCCGCGTGGGCCGCGTGGTGGTGCGCGCCGACCTGCGCGGCAAGGGGATCGCGCATGCGCTGATGGACGAAGTGCTCACCACGCTGAAGGCCGCGCATGGCAGCCGCCGCTCAAAGCTCTCCGCCCAGGCGCCACTGCAGGGCTACTACGCCAGGCACGGTTACCGGGCGGTGAGCGCCGAGTACGATTGGGACGGCATACCGCACGTTGACATGGTACGCGAAGCCGATTGATCGCGAGCGAGCGCTGCTGCGCGGAGAAGTGGCCGGACGTGCTCTTCCTTTGCGCGTGAAGTCCAGGAAAAAGAAAAGTCGATGACCCTCAGCTCCGCCCTCCTCGACCGCGCCGTTGATCAGCTGGCCACCCTGCCCGGCATCGGTCGCCGCACCGCCATGCGCCTGGCCCTGGAGCTGCTGCGCCGCGAGCCGCATGACGTGGCACGCTTCACCGAGGCCATACGCCGAATGCGCGAGGAATTGCGCCGTTGCGACACCTGCTGCAACATCAGCGACGAGGCTCGCTGTGCCATCTGCAGCGACCCGCGCCGCGATGCCGCGCTGATCTGCGTGGTGGAGGACATCCGTGACGTGATCGCCATCGAGGCCACGCGCCAGTACAACGGCCTCTACCATGTGCTCGGCGGCGTCATCAGTCCCATGGACGGGCTGGGGCCTGATGACCTCAACACCAATGAGCTTATGGAACGCGTGCGCAACGGAACGCCGGATCGCGTGCGAGAGGTCGTGCTCGCCCTCGGCGGCACTTTGGAAGGCGACACCACGGCATTCTACCTCAACCGTCGTCTGCAGGAACTGGGCGTGCTGATCACCACCATCGCGCGCGGGATCAGCGTGGGCGCCAACCTCGATCAGGCCGATGAGGCCACGCTGGGCCGTAGCATCGCGGATCGGAAACCGTATGAGCAGAGCGTGAGGCGATGAAACCAGCTGGCAGTCCGCAATCGGCAGCCGGCAGTAGCCGACGCGCCGGCCCTGCGCGCCTCACAAGCCGAAATGCCCCAACCGCCGGCTGCCAACTGAGGACTGCCAACTGATGAAGCTCAGCGTCATCATCGTCAACTACAACGTGCGCGCCTACCTGGAGCAATGCCTGCGCACGGTGTTCAAGGCACTGGAGGGCATCGAGGGCGAGGTGTTCGTGGTGGACAACCAGAGCACCGATGGCAGCGTGGAGATGGTGCGCGAGCGTTTCCCGTTTGTGCGCCTCATGGCCAACACGGAAAACGTTGGCTTCAGCCGGGCCAACAACCAGGCGATCAGGGCCAGCAGCGGCGAGCACGTCCTGCTGCTGAACCCCGATACCGTGGTGGGCGAGGACGTGTTCCACAAGGTGCTCGCCTTCCTCGATGCCGAGCCCACAGCGGGCGGCCTCGGCGTGCGCATGATCGATGGCAC
>CAZFBP010000007.1:2060-26873 GCA_964517255.1 uncultured Chryseobacterium sp. | reverse complement strand
GTCCGGTCCGTCGGTCCAACTCAGGCGCAAGGGCGCTTCGGAATCAGTGCGGATGCGCAACAGCGAATCGCGCGTGACGGTCACCGCTTGCCGCTCCATCCGCGACAAGGTGCGCTCCCAATGCTGCGCGCAAGCGGAGCGCAGTCCCGCGATGGATCCGATCACATGCAGCAACGACACGCGATGCACGTCCTCCGGCTCCAATGTCACATTGCCGAACTTGTTGCGGTCGGCGAGCACGGAAGGACGGATGCGCTCGATCACCTCATCCATCCGCCGCGCGAATTCGCCCTCGCGCTGCAGACGTTGCATCGTCTGGTAGGCGTAGCGGTCGCGCTGCAGTCGCCACTCCGGGATGCGGAAGGTCCACCAGCTCATGGCATCGTTCACGTAGTAGATCGGCTCGGCCGGCGGTGCGAACATGAGCAGCGCGTCCCAGAGCACCGGATAAAAGCGCCCCGTGCGCGGGTTGAGCACCAGCCACTGATTGTGGTACTGATCGATGTGCGTGCTATTGATCACCAGCAGCGCAGCCTCGTAGCGCAGCCAGGCATCCACGTCGATCAGCGCGGCGATGGAGTCGCGGTGCGCGCTCGTGGGGAGCGAGTCCTTCTCCAGCGCGGCGATCAGGCGGACGAGCTTGGCGCGGGCCTCGGCGCTGTCCGCATCGCTCGTGTACGCCCAGTGATCGGCGTCGGCCCAGAGTGTTCGGCCCTTCGGCAATTCGCGCCGCGCGATGGTCGGGTAATCGCCCTTGTACACGGGCACCTCGCTCACGCCGAGGTGGCGGTTGCGCTCGAAGTCGCCGTCCACCTGCTCAAAGAGCTCCATCACGCCGATGTCCTCGCCGTTGATGCGCGCGAAGACCATCTCGTCCATCGGCACCGGCACGCCCATGCTGCCCGCCACCCATGCGGCCAGGTGGTTGTTCACCAGGTTGTGCGCCTTGGGGTTGATCACGTTCAGGCGGCGGTAGGGCGCCCACGGGTTGCTGCGCTTCATGCTGAGGCGGAACGACTTCTTGCCGCCCAGGAAATGCGAAGGCGTGTAGGCGCCTCGATAACGGAAGCGCGCTTTGTGCTCCACGCCGTTCTCCGTCAGCACGGCCTTCACCGCATCGCCCCCGCTCCACGGCAGATCCGCTTGGAGCTTGTGCAGCGCAGCGGGATCAACGCGCAGGTCGATCACCGGGATCCCGTGCGGGCCGGGGTGCTCCGCGAAGCCGTCAACCAGCACGTTGGCCGCTGCGGCGCCCGCGATGCGTGCCGCGCGCGATGGACCGAACGCGATGGCGAAGCCGAGCAGCGAGAGCACGATGAGCACCGCTGCAGCGATCCGCGCGATGGCCATCGGTGATCGCGCGCCGCTCATCTCCGCTGGCCCGCGCTGAAGAGCAACGCGAGCACCGTGACCAGCAGGAGCAGCAGCGCGCTGAGGTTGAGCCCCAGTCCGAGCAGCGCGCCAAGGCCCATGACCGGCAGCCAGAGCCCGCGCGGCTGCATGCTCCGGCCGAGAAGGCCAGCGAGCACCAGGCCCGTGGCGACGATCCCTGCCGCAAGGACATCGTGCGCGAACGCGCGGACGAGCAGGATGAGCGCGAAGCCCGCTATCAGCAAGGGCGTGCTGACCATCGCACCGCGATCCGCAGGGCGCAGGCCGCGGTTCCAAGCCCAGCCCAGGAGCGAGAGCGCCACCAGCAGCATCAGCAGCAGCGTGAGCAGTTCCACCCATCCGTGGAAGAGGGCGCCCCACCAGCGATCGGCTTCCGTGCGCATGGGGTGAAGATGCGCGCGGCGGATCAGCAGCTTGGGCCGCGCCGAACCGACTTATCAAACATGGAACGCTAAGACCTCAGAGGAAGCGCTGCATCCAGCTGGCGCGCAATGGCACGCGGAATCGCGTGCACAATTCGCTCACGGTGCTCACCAGGTCGTCGAATACAATGGTGTCCGCCGTGATCGCGCCTTCCTTCAGCAGCGCGGGCAGCTCCTGCAGCCGTGTGGTGGCCATGCCATCGGCACCCTCGTACACCACTACCATGCGGTCGGTGAGCATCAGGTTGAGGTCGTGCTCAAGCTGCTTGATGAAGCCCACGCTCTTGTCGATGCTGCAGCCGCTGGCCTCGGCCTGCGCCTCATCCACGGCGATCACCACGAACCGGTTGTGCAGCACCTCCACGCACGCATCGAGCGGCGCCCCGTGCGCCGCCCAGCCCGAAGTGAATGCGGCGCCGTGCTCATGCACGAGCTTCTGCTCGGCCTGGCTGAGATGGCGAGCGGCCTTGTACACCCAGGCGCGCGCGTGCGCCGGCATGCTGTCAATGGTGCGGAAGGGCGCAGGGGCAATGGTGGTCATGCAGTAGGGATTGAAACGGAGACGCGGTGCGTGGCGAAGATGATGCCTGCGGGCATTCGCGGCGATGGGAAGCCGGGACGCCCTTTCAAACAGCCTCATCAACGATCACTGCCGTTGCCTCCCACCAGCCGCCGGATCAGCACAGCGTCAATCACGGCGTGCGCCGCCATGGGCAGCAGCAAGCCCGCACGCTCGGCGCCCCATCCCAAGGCGCACATGGCGAGGGTCATGAAGAGCCCGTAGCGAAGCATGCCGCGATCACGCGGATCGAGGTAGCCGTGGATGGCCACGAAAAGCGCTGCGGTGAGCGGGATTCCGAGCCAATGCTGCACGGCGCCCCTGAAGAGCAGCTCCTCCCCCACGCCCGCGCACACGGAGACCACCGCTTGCAACAGCGCGCCCGGCATGATGGCGGCGACGATCCCTGCGTAACGGGTTCGGATGTGTTGCATCGCTGGCGCACTGATGATGCGCCAGGCAACGGCGGCAATCAGCAGGCCGAGCACGGCGCCCGCTGCGAGCTGCTCGTGCCACGGCCAGGGTCCCAGCACGGCGCTTAGCGCATCGCGCCGCTGCACGAAGACCATGAGCGCCCAGCCGCCGCCGCCCATGCCCACGAGCGTGAGCGCGGCCATGGCCCATGCCCACGCGGGCCCGCGCCGCTTCAATTCCTCGTGCTCTTCCTCGGGCATGCTTCAAAGGAAGCGCGCCCCTCCGGATCCGGAAGGGCGCGCGTCAGTGCGGTCAGGTTCTCACTGCACCACCAAGCGCTGCTCGCGGCGATGGCCCGTGGCCGTGATCAGGCTGAGGTGATAGACCCCTGCGGGCAACTGCTCCACACCGATGGTGGAGCGCTCGCCGATGAGGTTGATGGTGCGCACCACGCGGCCTGCGGCATCGGCGATCTCCACGCGCGAACCAGCGGCCAGGGGCGCATTCAGCGTGATGAAATCGGTGGCCGGATTCGGGTAGGCGGTGAAGACGTCGGCATCGGTGAGGTTCTCTTCCAAGCCCACCGCGTACGCATTGCCCTGCCATTCGGCGCGGCGCGTGACAGCCCATGCCCCACCATTGACCTGCACCGAGTCGATGCGCAAGTGCAGGCGCGGGAAGCGGCCGCCCTCCTCGTAGTAATTGTACACGGTCTCTTTCCGCAAGGTGGTCGCGATGGCAGCGGCATCCGTAATGCTGCGGCGCAGTTTCACGCGCAGCACGTCGTGGAAATAGTTGTTCGGCAACTGGAGTACGCCATAGGCATCGGCCATGCCGGTGATGGTGCCCACGCGAGATACCGGGAAGCCGCTGATCGAGTAGCTCGCCGCGTGGTTATCCGTCCACGAGGTCTGGTAGGTGCAAGGCAGCTTCAGTTCGAGCAACGCGTCGGTGTAATTGATGGTGGTGTTGTACAGGGCCGAGCGCGCGCCCACTTGTTCAAGGCCATTCGCGGTGACCGCCCAATAAAGGGTATCGGCGCCGCCATCGGTGCTGAGCATGGTGGCGCTTGGCACCAAGGAGGCGTTCGGCGAGACCGATGCGTTGAACCAGCGGATGTTCTGCAGGCCACCGCCATTCACGAGCATGTCCCAATAGTTGAATTGAACAACGGCTCCGGCAGGCCCTGGGCCAAGGAAGTCATTGTTATTCCGAACCGCGAACTCGTCCCCGTTGAGCGGGACATCGTTGGCGGCAGTAAGGTTAGGCTGGGCCTGCGCGGCAAGGGTGAGGCATGCGCCCAAGAGGGGCAAGGTGTAACGAAGGATCATGGTGCGTTCTGGATTTGGGCGGCGGAAGGTATGACGGGGGTGAAAGGAGGAACGCTGCCTGCATGTCCGCCAATGCTTCTCTTTGCCCCGCGCCTCCGCTAACAGGCAGCCACCTACCGCACATGAGATTCTCCGTGAGCGAGATCAGCGAGCTCATCAAGCATCGCCGCACCATTTATCCGGAGGACTACAGCTCGCGCGAGGTGCATCGCGAAGTGGTGGAGCGCGTGCTCACCAACGCCACGTGGGCGCCCACGCACGGGCTCACGCAGCCCTGGCGCTTCACGGTGTTCAGCGGAGTGGCGCGCGAAAAGCTCAGCAGTTTCCTGGGCGAGACCTACCGCACGAGCACGCCACCGGAGAAATTCCTTCAGAAGAAGTTCGAGAACATCACGCAGCGGCCGTTGCAGAGCACGGTGGTGATCGGCATTGGCATGGCGCGCGACCCCAAGGGCAGGATCAGCGCGCGCGATGAGCAATGGGCCGTGTCCTGCGCGGTGCAGAACATGCACCTCACCTGCGCGGCGTACGGGCTGGGCGCCTTCTGGTCAACGGTGGGGGCGGCCACCGGCGATGCCATGCGCGAGTTCCTCGGCCTAGGGCCCGATGGGAGCGCCATGGGGCTGTTCTTCATCGGTTACCCCGCAGGTGATTGGCCCAGCGGTCATCGCCGTCCGTTGGAAACCGTGACCACCTGGTTGAGCGCGTGACGATGAAGCTGCCGAACCTCACCAATTTCGAGGAGCATCCGAGCGAACCGGACTGGATCGTGTTCCGCTTCGGCACCAAGGGCATGGCCGTTGAATTCGTGAAGGAGTTGGAACGCGAAGGGCTGAAGCACGAGCGCGACGAAGGTGATGGGCCTCCGTTCCTGGTGGGCGCGCGCAGCAGCCAGCGTGATGCGGCCGTGCGCCTCAACTACCTGGTGCTGGGCCGCCACCGCCGGCCCTTCATCGCCGATGGCTGGCTCCGCTACGGGCTCTTCGCGCTGGTGGCCCTGCTGATCGCGCTGGCCCTCGCGGGGGCGCTGCTGCGCTGATCGCCGCTCTTCCCTGCACGGCGGGCGCCTCTTCCGGTTCTTGCCGCGATCCGTGGGCGCGCGCGGGGCATCTTTGGCGCCATGCGGAGAGCGCTCGCGGCAATGTGCGTGCTGGCCATGGCGGCTGAAGGCGTTGATCTGCGCGCGCAGGTGGGCGTCACCACCTTGGGCCTTCAGGTGAAGCCGGTGATCCCGGTGGCCTTCTTCGATCCCCAGGTGAGCGCCGAGCTCGAGCACTTGCGCTTCGGCATGGACCTGCAGGGCGGCATCGCCTACGGCATGAGCGTGCGCATCGGCCTGAGCCGCATGCTGAGCCTGGAGACCGGGCTGGGGCAGATCCAGCGGCGCTACCGCTTCAGCGTTGTGAACGACACGAGCGGCTACGACCAGAGCAAGCGCATGCGCTACGTGGGCTACGAGATCCCCATCACCGCGCTGGTGTATCTGCGGCTGGGCGAGCGCACGTGGATGAACACCGCGCTGGGCGCCTCGCTCGATTTCTACCCCAGCGATGCCGAGGCCGGCATGGGCAACGGCGAGGCCCTGGTGTTCGTGTACCGCAACAACTGGGCGCAGGCCAGCGTGCTGGGCAACATCGGCTTCGAGCACCGCACCGATCGCTCCGGCTATTTCTACCTCGGCGCCACCTATCATCGGCCCTTCACCACCATGGCGCAGGCGCAGATGACCTGGAGCTACTTCGGGCCGCCCGCGCCGCAGCGCTTCACCACTACTGCGGGCCTTTCGGGCACCTACCTCACCGTGGACCTTCGCTACTACTTCCACGAGGATCCCGACAAGCGGCGCTTGAGGCGCGAGCGGCAGCGCGGCACGTGAGCAATGGGCCACGCGGATACTTTCGCCGCGCCATTCCGAAGCACCATGAGCCGACTCCTGCTCGCCGCACTGCTCTTCCTCCCTATCAGCGCCATCGCGCAGCCATTCAATGATGATTGCGCGAACGCCACGGCGATCGCCTGTGGCGCGGTGGCCAGCGGCACCACGTTGAACGCCACCGACGACCCCACGGCGCCCGAATGCGGGACCAGCGTGAGCGCGCCCGGCGCATGGTACCTCTTCACCGGCAATGGTCAGCAGGTCATAGCGACCACCTGCCCCGACACTCAGTACGACACCAAGCTGAACGTGTACACGGGCGATTGCGGCGCGTTGGTATGCGTGGCCGGCAACGATGACGTGCCCGGTGGCGGGTACTGCTCATCAGTTACCTTCCTGGCAACTGCGGGCACCGGATACCGCATCCTGGTGCAGGGCTACAACGGGGCAACCGGCCCCTTCGACCTGCGGGTGATCTGCCTGAGCTGTGGCATGCCGCTCGACCTCACCGTGCAACAGGTGCTCGATGTGTCCGCGACGATCACCTGGACATCGACCAACGCCGGCGCGTCCTTCACCGTGGAGCATGGACCCGCTGGGTTCGGGCTTGGGACGGGGGACATCATCAATGGGAACGTGGGCATCGACGGTCCGCCGGTGACGATCACTGGCCTTTCCCCGGGCATCGCGTACGAGGCTTACGTGCGTGAGACCTGCGGGACAACGCTTGGTCCGTGGGCGGGCCCCATCGCCTTCACCACCCCCAACGGGCCGCCCGCCGTGAACGCTGCGTGCGCTGGAGCGCTGCCCTTGTCCTGCGGCAGCGAGGTCGTCGGCAACACCGAGAACGGCCAAATTGCCGCAGCGCCTGCCTGCGGGGCCGCCAACATCACCGCGCATGGCCTATGGTACGCCTTCACCGGCAGCGGCGACGACGCCACCCTGAGCACCTGCCTCAACAGCAGCTACGACACCAAGATCAGCGTCTTCACCGGCACCTGCTCCGCGCTGGCCTGCGTGGCGGGCAACGATGATGGACCCGCCTGCCCTGGCAATACCAGCGAGGTCACCTTCCAGACCACGGCAGGCACCAGCTACCTCGTGCTGGTTCACGGATACAATGGGGAAGAAGGCGATTTCACGCTTCGCCTGACCTGCTCACCCGCATGCATGCCAGTTGAGAATGATGCTTGCACGAATGCCTCTTTGCTCGCGCTGCAGTTCGTAGGCGGCTGCGAGAGCAGCACCGGCACCACGGCATGCGCCTTCGCCACCACGGCGCCCAATCCGCCGTGCGATCCATACGCGAACATCGTTGACACGTGGTACGCGTTCAATTCCGGCTGGGCCACCGGCCTCACCATGATCATTGAGCCGGTCACCGCGGGAGTCATCCATGCGGCGGTGTACACCAACTGCGCCTCACTCAATTACGTGGACTGCTGGACCGAGGTGGATGGGGCCATCGACATCAGCGGCCTGCCGCAGAACACCGATTTCCTCGTGCGCGTGTGGAACGGCGGCGGCAACGAGGCCGGCACCTTCACCATCTGCATCGAAGGCAATTTCAACCTGGGTGTCGAAGAGACCGCCACGGCCGCCGCGCGCATTTGGCCCGTGCCATCGGGCGATGAGATCCGTTTCGCCACGGACCGCCCCTTCACCACGTACAGCGTGATCGACCTGCAGGGGCGCGCGGTGCTGGGCGGAACGAAGCGCGGTGACTTGAGCAACACGCTGCGCATCGGCTCGCTCGAGGCCGGCACCTACATGCTGCTGCTCGATGGCCGTTCCGTTGGGCGCTTCGTGAAGGAGTGATCGAAGAAGCGCTCATGCGCGCCAGGCGCGCAGCATCTCGCGTTTGCCTGGCGGCCCTGGCAGGCGCTCCACATTGAACCCGGCGGCGATCAGGGCACGGCGCACCTCGCCCTTGGCGCAGTACGTCACCAGGATACCGCCTGGCCTGAGCGCGGCATGCATGCGGCGGAGAACGTCATCAGTCCACATCTCCGGCTGGTGCCGTGGCGCGAAGGCATCGAAGTAGATGACATCGAACGCTTCGATCGGCTCGAATTCCTGAACGCGCAGGTCCCGCTGCCGGAAGCGAAGCCCGCCGAGCACCTCGTGCCATTCGCCCGATTCCGAAAGCATGCGCTCCAGGAAAGGCGCGTGCAGGCCCGGCCAGCCAAGATCCTCGCAATGGCGCAATTGCTCCAGCAAGGCCTTTCCGAGCGGGAATGGCTCGAGCGCGGTATAGTTCACCCTCACCTTGCCTTCCAGGCATCGCACCCAGGTGAGCAGCAGGTTGAGGCCAGTGCCCAGGCCCACCTCCAGCACGTCCACTTCCTCCTTCGCGCATGCTTCGAGGCCCGCCTTGATGAAGACGTGCGTGCTCTCAGTGACCGCGCCGTGGGTGCTGTGGAAATGCTCGTCGCCCCAGGAAAGCGTAGCGCTGCCATCGCCGGTGCGTACCGGCGCCATGACGCGCGCGTGGTCCTGATCGGTCAACGGAATCCTGCTATTCGCTTCAGTTCGGCGGTGGAACGCCCACGCCCTACTTTCGCGAACATAGAAACCGCACGGATGAATCGAGCTTCCTGTCTTCTGGCCGCGCTACTCCTCTCCAGCAGCCTGTGGTGCCAGCAATGGGTGGAGATGATGCTCGATGAGAGCCGCACCATCCCCGAGGTGAAAGCCGCCTTCGATGCGCACTGGGCCGGCAGGCCCTACGAGCGCGGCCAAGGGTGGAAGCAGTTCCAGCGCTGGCACTGGTTCATGGAGCAGCGTTGCTGGCCCAGCGGCGTGCGCCCCGACCCGGCCGTGCTGCAGCAGGCGGTGGAGGAACTCGAAGGCATGCGCGCCACAAGGGGCCATGAGCGCGATGATGCCGTGTGGGAACCCATGGGGCCGACGACGGTCGCTTCCATCTCATACAACCCCGGCAACGGCCGCGTGAACGTGATCGCTGTTGACCCGGAGAACCCTGACGCGATCTACGCGGGCACGCCGGCCAGCGGGCTCTGGCGTAGTTTGGATCATGGCGGCACATGGGCTCCGCTCTTCACCAACATGCCCAGCATGGGCGTGAGCGGCATCGCCTTCGATACCGCAGGCACGGGCACCATCTACATCGCCACTGGCGATGGCGATGCCGGCGACACGTACAGCGCGGGCGTGCTCAAGAGCACCGACGACGGCCAGTCCTGGACGAGCACCGGCCTGGATTGGAGCATCTCGCAATCGCGCACCACGCGCACCCTGCGCATGGATCCCACGGATCCGCAGCGCTTGTATTGCGCCGCGAGCACCGGCCTTTTCCGCACACTGGACGGCGCCGCGACCTGGCTGCAGGTGAGCACCGGGAGCTACCGCGACGTGGAGTTCAAGCCGGGCGACCCCTCGCAGGTGTACGCCTGCACCGACCGATTCTATCGCAGCGTGAGCGGCGGTGAGGCCTTCACCACCAGCGCCACCGATGGCCTGCCCAACACCGACCTCGTGGGCCGCATGGCCATCGCCGTGTGCGAGGCCGCGCCCGAGGTGGTGTACGCGCTGTGCAGCAACGAGGCGGACAACAGCTACCTGGGCCTTTGGCGGAGCGACGATGGCGGCCTCACCTTCACGCTACGCTCCGATGCGCCCAACATCTTCAGCTACTCTGAGAATGGCAGCGGCGAAGGCGGGCAGGCCTGGTACGACATGGCACTAGCGGTGGATCCGACCAATCCTGATGTCGTGTACATAGGCGGCATCAATGTCTGGAAGAGCACCAATGGCGGCGACACCTGGAGCATCAAGTCGCACTGGGTCTATCCGGCCGAGGTGGGTTACACGCATGCCGACATCCACGCACTAGAGGTGATCAATGGCACGGTGTACTGTGGTTCCGATGGCGGAGCCTTCATGAGCCAGGATGCCGGCGCCGAATGGAGCAACATCAGCCACGGCCTCGACATCATGCAGTTCTACCGCCTGGGCAGCAGCGAGCTGGCACCTGACCTGATCATGGCCGGCGCGCAGGACAATGGAAGCAACCGGTACGCGAGTGGCGCATGGACCCACGTGCGCGGGGCTGATGGCATGGAGGCGGCGGTCGATCCCTTCGATCCGGTCACGCTCTACTGCTCATCGCAGAACGGCGGCCTGAGCCGTTCGGATAACGGCGGGATCGACTGGACCTCCTTGGTGGATGACGGCTTCGAGGAAGGCGCTTGGGTAACGCCGTACGCGCTGGATCCCGTGGTGCCGGGCCGCATGCTGGGCGGATTCCAGAACCTGCTCTACTCGGAGGACCAGGGCACCAATTGGATGGACGTGACGGGCTGGGAGCAGGATCAATTCGTGCGAGCGCTCGCCTTCGCGCCCAGCAACAGCGAGGTGTGGTACGCTGCGAGGAACGATCGGGTGGCACGCCTGGAAGAGCAAGGCTGGGTGCAGGTGGACATCCGCCCCGGACTGCCCAGCCAAGGCCCAACCTCATTCGCCGTGGATCCCGAGGACGCCATGCACGTGTGGATCTCCTTCTCCGGGTACAGCTCACCGAACAAGGTCTTCGAGAGCACCAACGGCGGCCTCAACTGGGTGAATCGCAGCAGCGGCCTGCCCAACGTGCCCATCAACTCGATCGTAGCGCAGCCCCTTTCGCCGAACGGCGTTTACGTGGGCACCGATCTGGGCGTCTTCTACCGCGACGATTACTCCAACGGATGGGTGCCGTACGGAACGGGAATGCCCAACGTGGTGGTGAGCGAACTGGAGATCAACATGGTCGCCGGGAAACTGCGAGCAGCCACATTCGGCCGCGGAATCTGGCAAGCCGACCTCTACTCCTCTCCCTTCGCTTCGGTGGCGGAGGTTATCGCCTCCGCATCGCCGAGCGTGATCCCGATTGACCATGATGGCCGCTTCCAAGCCAGGGTGAATGCGCTTGATGGCCGATTGCAGCGCATCGCCGTGCGCGATGCCGCAGGCCGCTTGATCCATGACCTGCGCGGCGCCGATGGCCTGATTGACCTGAGCGCGCGCGCGCATGGCGTGTACGTGGTGGAGTTGGTCACCGATAAGGGAAGCTGGAGCCAGCGCGTGCTGCGCTGATCGCGTCAGAGCACGGTGATCTCCGTGCGGCGGTTCATCGCCTTGTGCTCATCGCTGTCGTTGGGCACCACCGGCTTGGAGGCACCGTGGCCCACGGCGACGAGGCGGTCGGCGCTGATGCCTTGGGACATCAGATGGTCGCGCACGGCTTGCGCGCGCGCCTCAGAGAGCTTCTTGTTGTGCTCGTCGCTGCCATCTCCATCGGTGTGGCCGCCCACTTCGAGGCGGAGCGCCGGGTTCTGCTGCAGCAATTCGACCAATTGGCCGAGCTCCGCCATGGAGGCTTCTTCCAGCGCCGCGCTGTTCACCGCGAAGAAGAGGTTGCGCATGGTGCTCACGCTGCCCGATGCGAGCAACTCCAGCTTCACGTCCCAGTCGAGGGCCGCGCTCCCGTTCTCGGGCACCATGATCCGCTCGCTGCGCACCAGGTGCCCATTGGCCTTGATGTACATGGCGTACTCCCGTCCGCCCGGCACGGCCACCATGTACTCGCCGGTCACCGCATCGCTCTTGAAGCGCGCCACCAGCGAGGCATCGTCGAGGCTCATGAGCTCGATATCGGCCTCCATGCCGTTGAGGAAGCGCAGTGACATGATCTTCCCTTTCACGAGCACGGTGGCGGGCGCCGGCTTCGGCAAGGGCGCTCCGGCCGCGCTGGCCACGGCTTCGCCAGCGGCCTCATCGGGCAGGAACTCCACGGAGTAGAGGTCGTCCTCACCGAGGCCGTCGGCGCGGTACGAGCTGAGGAAGCCGTGACGGCCATCGGCGCTGAGCACGAAGAAGAGGTCATCGTCTGGCGAGTTCACAGGCCAGCCCAGGTTCTCGGGTTTGCTCCAGCGCCCGTTCTCGAGTCGCGTGCGGAACACATCGAAGCCGCCCATGCTGTTGTGGCCCTTGCTGCTGAAATAGATGGTCCTGCCGTCGGGGTGCACGAAGACGCCCTCTTCATCGTGGATGGTATTCACCGTGGGGCCGAGGTTCTCGGCCGGGCCCCACGCGTTCGCGGCGGCATCCCAGCGGCTGCGGTAGATGTCCTGGCCGCCCACGTTGTCGTCGGCGCGCTCGCTCACGAAGTAGAGCCATTGCCGGTCGAAGCTGTACCACGCGCTGCTCTCGTGCGCAGGGGTGTTCACGTTGGGGCCGAGCGCCACGGGCGTTGACCAGCGATCACCGGTGCGGCGGCACTCGAAGAGATCGCCGGTGCCGTCGAGATCGCGGTAGATGAGCATGGTGCGGCCATCGTTGAACAGGCCCACGCTCGCATCGTTGCCCGGCGTGTTCACCGGTTCGGGCAGGCGCTGCGCGGCGGTCCAGCCATCGGGGCCGAGGCGGCTGGCATACACATCCTCGAAGAAATCGCCGTTCACGCGGTTCACCTTGTCGTTGGCACCCACCGGGCGCCGCGAGGTGAAGTAGAGTTGAGCGCCATCGGCGGTGACGGCAGCGCCGTAATCGGCCTGCCCGCTGTTGATCGTGGATCCCATGCCCGAGACGATGGCGCGCGCCGGCTTCGCGTGCATGGCCTTGCCGTTGCGGCATTGCGCGATGTGGTCATCGGCAGTGTTGAAGAGCGGGTCGGGGTCCTGGAAGGGATTCTGCGCCTTGTGCTTCTGGAAGACGGCGATGGCCTCGTCCCACCGCGCGTTTATCTGCAGCGCGTAGCCCAGGAGGAACTGCACGCGCGGGAAGAGCGGATCGATGGAGGCGGCCTTCTCCAGATAGGGCAGCGCTTGGTGGCGGTGCGGGCCATTGAATTGGCACAGTCCCATGCGCGCATTGGCCTCAGCGTTCTCGGGGTCCAAGCGCAGCGCCTCTTCATAGAGCGTCTCGGCATGCACGAATTGCGTGCTTCCAGCGCGCTCGGCTTTCTCCGCTCGCTTCAAGAGGTCGGCCACGGCCTTGTTGCCGGTCGTTCCTTGCGCCAGCAGCCGGGCGCCCGGCATGAGCAGCAGGGCCGCGAGCATTACCACGATTCGTTGGGACATTGTCGAGGTGCTTTTCAAGGCGCTGTTCATACGCTGCTTCCCGCTCAAGGTTCAGCGGCATGGTGGGCGCCTATGTTTGCCGCCGCCCGGCGCGGCCGGCATCAACCAACACGCATGGCGAAGAAGAAGCAAGCCCGGGCGAAGAAGCCCGTGAAGAGCATCCTCAACCAGGAATCGCTCGCATTCCTGGAGCGCTACCTCAACAACCCATCGCCCACCGGTTTCGAGAGCGCGGGTCAGCGGCTCTGGCTCGACTACATCAGACCATACGTGGATACTCATCTGGTGGATCCGTACGGCACCGCAGTGGGCGTGATCAATCCCGATGCGAAGTGGAAAGTGGTGATCGAGGCGCACGCCGACGAGATCAGCTGGTTCGTGCACTACATCACCAAGGAGGGCTTCATCTACGTGCGGCGCAACGGCGGCAGCGACCACATGATCGCGCCGAGCAAGCGCGTGAACATCCACACGGACAAGGGGATCGTGAAGGCCGTGTTCGGCTGGCCGGCCATCCATGTGCGCACGCCGAAGAACGACCCGGTGCCCACCGCCGAGAACATCTTCCTCGACTGCGGCTGCGACAGCAAGGACGAGGTGGAGAGGCTTGGCGTCCATGTGGGCTGCGTGGTCACCTTCGAGGACGAGTTCATGGTGCTCAACGGCCGGCACTTCACCGGGCGCGCGCTCGACAACCGCATGGGCGGCTTCATGATCGCCGAGGTGGCGCGGCTGCTGAAGGAGGAGAAGGCCCGCCTGCCCTTCGGCCTGTACTTCACCAACAGCGTGCAGGAGGAAGTAGGGCTGCGCGGCGCGGAGATGATCGTGGAGCGCATCCGCCCGGACATGGCCATCGTGACCGACGTGACGCACGACACGCAGACGCCGATGATGAGCAAGGTGCAGAGCGGCGACATCGCCTGCGGCAAGGGGCCGGTGCTGAGCTACGCGCCGGCCGTGCATAACCATGTGCTGCGGCACATTGTGGCCACGGCGGAGAAATCAAAGGTCCCCTTCCAGCGCCTGGCCGCCAGCCGCGCCACCGGCACCGACACGGACGCCTTCGCTTACGGCGGGGCCGGGGTGCCCAGCGCGCTGATCAGTCTGCCGCTGCGCTACATGCACACCACCGTGGAGACCGTGAGCCGCGCCGATGTGGAGAACGTGATCCGCCTGATCCACGCCAGCGTGAAGGCCCTGAAACCCGGACAGGACCTGCGCTATTTCAAGTGAGAGGCGCTCCCCGCGCATCCACGAGCTGCTTAGAACGACCCGATCACGTCTTCATTGCATCCGGCAACGCCTTTCATCCCGGCCCGTCTTCATTCCAGCATGGACATCGCGCGCATCACCACCGAGGAGACCTACCCCTTGCGCCTGCTTGTGCTGCGGCCCAATGGATCGCTGAAGGATGTCCAGTGGCCGCACGACAACGACGAGAGCGCCTTCCACCTGGGCGCCAGCAATGGCGCGGGCCTCATCGGTGTGGGCACCTTCTACCCCGAGAAGCACAAGGGCCTGAAAGGGCCGCGGCCCTTCCGGCTGCGCGGCATGGCCACGCACCCCGATCATCGGGGCCGCGGCGCGGGCGGCTTAATCGTGCGCCAGGCCTTGGAAGAGCTGCGGAAGCGGGACTCCACGCTGGTCTGGTGCAATGCGCGCATCAGGGCTGTGCCTTTCTATGAGCGTGAGGGCTTCGAGACGCACGGCGAGGCCTTCGAACTGCCGGGAATCGGCCTGCACTATGTGATGTGGCGCAGGCCCTGAACCCGGAATCCCGCACGGCGTCGCTCTGGTAAACTTGCTGCCCCATCGCGCCGCGTGAATCCGCGCCTCACCCTCCTCGCGCTCGTCGCCTTCAACCTGCTGGTGAAGCTGCTCTGGCTGGGCCAGAACGAGCTGGCGCACGATGAGCCTTTCACGGTGTACTGGTCGCAAAGGCCGCTGGCGGAATTCAAGGCCATGCTGCTCACGGAGAACAACCCGCCCCTGCATTTCCTGATCACCCGGTGGTGGAGCGCGCTGGTGCCTTTCGAGGCGGCATGGCTCCGGGTGCCCTCTGCGGTGTTCAGCGCGCTGGCCGTATGGCCGCTGCATGCAATCGCGCACCGGCTCAGCAACGCCCGCGTGGCGCTTGTGGCCGCCCTGCTCTTCACCTTCAGCAATTACCATTACGGCTTCGCGCATGAAGCACGCGCGTACGCGCTGTTCACCTTGCTGGCCATCTGGAGCCTCTGGCTCGTGGTGCGTGAATCGGGGAAGGCGTCCATCGGATGGGCCGCGATCCTGCAACTGGCGCTGGTGAACGCGCTGATGGCGTGGACGCATTACCTGGGTTGGCTCATGGTCGTGGTGCAGCTGCTAGTCGCGCTCGTGGTGCCGGGCCTGCGCGCGTGGCAGCGGGCGCACCCGATGAGCACCTTGATCACTGCCGTGCTCTTCGCGCCGAACGCGGTCATCTTCCTCACACGCGCATCAACGAGCTTGGCCCATGGCACCTGGTTAGGCCCGCCTGTGCCGGAAGAGTTGTACAACATGGTGTGGCGGTGGAGCAATGCGCCGGTGGTGGCCGTCCTGATGCTCATCGTGATCGTGGCGGCCGTCTTGCGTTCACCGTGGAAGCGCGCGGCTTTCATGGCGGGCCTGGCATGGTCACTCATCCCGCTCGCGGCCATTTTCGTTGCGAGCCAATGGGTGCCCATCTTCCTGGATCGATACCTGGTCTTCATCGCGCCGGGCTTCAAGCTGCTGGTCGCCGCAGCCATCGACGCGCTCGATCTGCCTGCGCGCTGGGCGCGTTTGACCGGCGCCGCTGCCGTGCTCGCCATGGCCATCACCTTCGGCCCGTGGCAAACGGGAACTTACCGGCCCTCCGGCGTGGTAGCGCAGGTGAATGCGTGGTGCGATGGGGACTGTCACGTGGAAGTGGTGCCCAGTTGGTACTGGCTGAACTTCATGGCCGCCCTAGACATGAACAATCTGAGCATCGACCAGAGCGCTCTTTTGAGGGCTTCGGTCTTGAGGCCCGATAGCGAACAGGCCTCCGCCTTAGGCAACTACCTGCTCGTGGACGCTAGCGGCAGCGCCGAATCCTCTGAGCTCAGGACCGCGCTAAGGGAGACATTCACCCAGGCTGACTCCGCTGTGGCCGACCACCGGGTGACGGTGTACCGATTCCGGAATTGAAGCGGGCAGGAAAACGAGGCAACGGATGCCTCGGGGCAGGCGTCCTATCGCTGTGTTAATCCTGTTCGACCTCAGGGTATTGCAGATGTCGCCTCTGCTCTACCTTGCCGCTCTCAACCCCAGCCCAAGACCATGAGTTCAAGGATCCTTGCATTAGCCGCCACGGCCATCGTGCTGAGCGGCGCGCAGGCTCAAGTGGTGATCAATGAGGTGAGCGCCGCCAATTGGACGGGCCCAACGGATGGATTCGGTGAGCGCGAGGACTGGATAGAATTGTACAACACCGGCGGCGCCGTGGTTGACCTGAGCGGCTGGTACTTGAGCGACAGCCAGACCAACAACACCAAGTACCAGATCCCCCCCGGCACCACGATTGGCGCGAACGGTCGCCTGATGGTCTGGTGCAGCGGCCGTGGTTCCACTGCAGCGCCCATCCACACCAATTTCAAGATCACGCAGTCGGCCGGCGAACGCGCGGTGCTGAGCAACGCCAGCGGCACCATCGTGGACAACTTCCAGTTCAGCAACACCACGCAGGCCGATCACAGCTGGGGCCGCACCACCGACGGCGCAGCCGCCTGGAGCCTCTTCACCGCCCCGACACCGAACGCGGCCAATGCCGGAGCGAGCCCCTCGTACTACGCGCCCAAGCCCACCATGAGCCAGCCTCCGGGTTATAGCGCTGTCCCCATCAGCGTGACGTTATCGGCCCCTAGCGCCGGCATCACGATCCGGTTCACCACCGACGGCAGTACGCCAACGGCCACCAGCACGGCCTACTCCGGACCAATCAACATCGCGGCGACCACGGTGCTCCGGGCGCGGTCCTTCAGCGGCGCGGCAGGCGTGCCTCCTAGCTTCGTCGAGACGAACACCTACTTCATCAACACCACGCACACCCTGCCCATACTCAGTTGCAGCGGGGACCAGGTGGTCACGCTGCTCAACGGGAACGGCGGCATCACGCCTCCCGGTATCATGGAATACTTCGGTGCCGATGGCGTGCTCCGCGATAAGACCGGTTGCACCTTCGATGAGCACGGGCAGGACAGTTGGGCGTATGACCATCGCGGCTTCGATTTCGTGGCGCGCGACCAGTTCGGGCAGAACGACGCCATCCACTACCCGGTGTTCCGCACCAAGGACCGCGACAGCTTCCAGCGCATGATCGTGAAGGCCTCCGCCGGCGACAACTACGATTACGGCCCCGGCCAGCCCGCGCACATCCGCGATCAGTACGTGCAGGCTCTGAGCCAGGTGGGCGACCTCAAGTTGGATGAGCGCAGTTACGAGCCTTGCGTCGTGTACGCCAATGGGCAGTACTGGGGCGTGTACGACCTGCGTGAGAAGGTCGACGACCACGACTACACCAGCTACTACTACGGCCAGGGCGAGTTCGACATCCAGTACGTGAAGACTTGGGGCGGCACCTGGAGCGAGTACGGCGGCGCGCAGGCGCAAACGGATTGGGACGCGCTGGTGGCCTACATCATGGCGAACGACATGGGTGTGCAGAACAACTTCGATTACGTGGACAGCCAGCTGAACTGGAAGAGCCTGATCGATTACTTCTGCCTGAACAGCTACACCGTGTGCGCCGACTGGCTCAACTGGAACACCGGCTGGTGGCGCGGGTCCAACCCGACTGGTGAGCATAAGAAATGGGGTTACACCCTCTGGGACATGGATGCCACCTTCGGGCACTACACCAATTTCACCGGGATCCCCGATCAGACCGCGAATGCTGACCCATGCGCGGTGGAGGACCTGCCCAATCCGGGCGGTCAAGGCCATACGGACATCCTGGAGAAGCTGCTGCAGGAGAATCCGATGGTGCACGACTACTATATCAACCGTTACATCGACCTGGGCAACACGCTCTTCAACTGCGATTTCATGCTGCCCTTCATGGACAGCTTGGTGGCCAACATCGCCCCGGAGATGCCCGGCCAGATCGCGCGCTGGAATGGCTCGCTGGCGGGCTGGCAGGCCAATGTGCTCAACATGCGCAACTTCATCGAGACTCGCTGCGTGACCATCCAGCAAGGCCTCATCGATTGCTATACCCTGGCCGGTCCTTTCCAAGTCACGTTCAATGTGGATCCCCCGCTCAGCGGCGAGATCCAGGTGAACAGCATTGTGCTGCCCAACTACCCCTTCACCGGCACCTACTACGGCGGGATAAACACCACGCTCGCGCCCATCCCAGCAACGGATTGGGTCTTCAGCCACTGGGAGATTTTCGGAGCAGATGCGCTAACGCCCAGCACCACCGACTCACTGGTGCGCGTGAATTTCACCGATGCCGACAGCATCGTGGCGCACTTCATCCCACCCACCCGGTACGATGTGATGCTCAACGTGGTGCCGCCGAACTCCGGATCCATCACCTTCGATGGCACTACCTACACGAGTTTCCCAGTGATGGCATCGGTAGGAGAGGATGTGGACGTGCCATTCAACATCAACCCGGCGCTCTACTACGACTTCCTTTACTGGGACTTCAAGAACGACACGGTGAACACCTACCTCACCGGAGACACCCTTGAGAAGTCACACATCGCCCGCTTCCTCACCACCGACACGATCATCGCGCACCTGAAGCCGCAGGAGTACGTGTTCTACGTCGCCAATGCCTTCACGCCGAACGGCGATGGGTACAACGACACCTTCAGGCCCATCATCAACGTCGTTGACCTCGAGTCCTTCGACTTGATCATCTTCGATCGATGGGGCGGAGCGCTCTGGACCACCAATGATCCGTGGGCCGAATGGGACGGTTCGGCCGGTGGCAAGGATGTACCGGGCGGCGTGTATGCCTGGCGCGCCTATGCGGTGGATGCCATCAAGAAGGACCGCTACGAACTGTACGGGCATGTGACCATCGTGCGATAGCCGGATTGATTTGTTAAAATGTTCATCGAAGTGAGTCTTTCGATGAACAAAAGGTTCAGAGCTGTGTTCTGTGCGTGTTCTCAAACACAACAGAACCATGTACCCCAACCCAACTCTTCGGCGAGCGCTGACCGCGCTCGGTGTTTTTACCTCCCTGCTTGCATCGGCCCAAACGGCGCGCTTGCAGGTGATTCACAACTGCGCGGACCTTGCTGCCGCCTCAGTTGATGTGTATGTGAACGGGAATCTGGCCGTTCCAGACTTCGCGTTCCGTTCGGCCACCCCCTTCATCGACTTGCCCTCGTCCGTCGACCTCGACGTGGCCATCGCGCCGGGGAACAGCACCAGTGCGGCCGACGCGATCTTCAACCAGACTATCAACCTGGCGTCAGGCGAAACGTACATTGCAGTAGCAAGCGGTACGTTGAGTCCCAGCGGATACACGCCCGCCGCGCCGTTCACCCTCGAGATCTACTCCGGTGCACGCGAGACCGCCCAAGGCTCCGGCACGGATGTGCTCGCCCTGCACGGCAGCACCGACGCGCCCACGGTGGATGTCTTCGAGAGCGCGGTGGTTAGCACCACTATCATCGATGACTTCAGCTATGGCGATTTCGGGGGTTACCTCGAGCTGCCCACGCTGGACTTCACCCTGCAAGTGCGCACCGCTGACAACAGCACCATCGTTGCCGCTTATGCCGCTCCGCTGCAGACCCTCGGTCTGCAGGGCGCCGCACTCACCGTGCTGGCCAGCGGCTTCCTGAACCCCGCCGCCAACAGCAATGGGCCGGCGTTCGGTCTATGGGTGGCCCTGCCCTCGGGCGGCGCCTTGGTCGAACTGCCCAGCGCTCCCATCCCCACGGCGCGCATTCAGGCCATCCACAACAGCGCCGATGCCGCAGCCGCTCAGGTTGACGTGTACCTCAATGGCGCCCTGCTGGTGAACGACTTCGCCTTCCGCACCGCGACGCCCTTCGTGGACGTGCAGGCGGGCGTGGACCTCACGCTCAGCATCGCCCCGGCGAACAGCATGAGCGTGGCTGACGCGATCGCCAACTTCAGCTACAACCTGCCCGAAGGCGGCAGCTTCGTCCTGGTGGCCAACGGCATCGTGAGCCCCAACGGGTACAGCCCTGCCACGCCGTTCGACATCTATGTGGCAGCCGATGCGCGAGAGAGCGCGCAGGGTTCGGGCACTGATGTGCTTGTGTTCCATGGTTGCACCGACGCTCCCACGGTTGACGTGTTCGAGAGCGCCGTAGTGAGCACCACCATCGTGGACGACATCTCCTATGGCGAATTCGCTGGCTACTTGGAGCTGCCCACGCTGGACTTCACCTTGCAAGTGCGCACCGCTGACAACAGCACCATCGTTGCCGCTTATGCCGCTCCGCTGCAGACCCTCGGTCTGCAGGGCGCCGCACTCACCGTGCTGGCCAGCGGCTTCCTGAACCCCGCCGCCAACAGCAATGGGCCGGCGTTCGGTCTATGGGTGGCCCTGCCCTCGGGCGGCGCCTTGGTCGAACTGCCCAGCGCTCCCATCCCCACGGCGCGCATTCAGGCCATCCACAACAGCGCCGATGCCGCAGCCGCTCAGGTTGACGTGTACCTCAATGGCGCCCTGCTGGTGAACGACTTCGCCTTCCGCACCGCGACGCCCTTCGTGGACGTGCAGGCGGGCGTGGACCTCACGCTCAGCATCGCCCCGGCGAACAGCATGAGCGTGGCTGACGCGATCGCCAACTTCAGCTACAACCTGCCCGAAGGCGGCAGCTTCGTCCTGGTGGCCAACGGCATCGTGAGCCCCAACGGGTACAGCCCTGCCACGCCGTTCGACATCTATGTGGCAGCCGATGCGCGAGAGAGCGCGCAGGGTTCGGGCACTGATGTGCTTGTGTTCCATGGTTGCACCGACGCTCCCACGGTTGACGTGTTCGAGAGCGCCGTAGTGAGCACCACCATCGTGGACGACATCTCCTATGGCGAATTCGCTGGCTACTTGGAGCTGCCCACGCTGGACTTCACCCTGCAAGTGCGCACCGCCGACGGACTCACCACGGTGGCCACGTATGCCGCCCCCTTGCAGACCTTGGGCCTTCAAGGCGCCGCGCTAACGGTTCTTGCCAGCGGCTTCCTGAATCCTGCGAATAACAGCAATGGCGCAGGTTTCGGACTCTGGGCAGCCCTGCCAAGCGGCGGTGCCTTGGTCGAACTGCCCATCGCTACGAGCGTAGAGGAGCAATCGCCCATCAGAGCGGTGAACGCCTGGCCGAACCCTGCCTTCGACCGCATCACCCTCGATGTGGATGCGATCGCCGATGGAAGCGCGGATGTGCTCCTTATGGATGCCACAGGCCGCGCAGCCATGGCCATCAACAACCTGCCGCTCAGCGCAGGTCGCACGCAGGCCAACATCGATCTGAATGGTCTTGCGAATGGAAGCTACACGGTTTCGCTGCGCAGCGCAGGCGCGCAGCGCAATATCCCGGTCGTGATCGCGCGTTAAGCCATCCGATCGTCTGTGGAAGGGGCCCCCGAAGGTTTGGCGGGGGCCCTTCCCATTTCCATGGCGAACAGAAGCACGTCATCGTTGTTACACACCAGGTAACGCCCCGTTAAATTCGCGAGCCGCCCATGGGACCCTATCTGATGCGCTTCCAGATCCGTGACCTCGAGCAGTTCACCGGTGTGAAGGCGCATACCATCCGTGTATGGGAGCGGCGCTACGGACTGTTGAAGCCGGACCGCACGGATACCAACATCCGCACCTACGATGTGGATGAGCTGAAGACGATTCTGAACGTGGCTTACTTGAACCAGCGCGGCCACAAGATTTCGAAGCTGGCTGCCATGGCTGGCGCGGAGCGCGAGCGTAAGGTGCGCGAAGTGGCCTTGCAGGACGGCTCAACGGATGGCATGCTGAACACGTTGGTGATGGCCATGCTCTCCTTCGACGAGGAGCTGTTCGAGCGGAGCTGTGATGAGCATGAACGCCTGCACGGCTTCCGATCGCTGGTGGAAGGCGTGCTGGTGAAGTTGCTGGAGCGCATCGGGCTCTTGTGGCAGAGCAGCGCCATCTGTCCCGCGCAGGAGCATTTCGTGAGCAACCTGGTCAGGCAGCGGCTCATCGTTGCCGTCTCACAGCTGCCGAAGGTGGCCGATGGTGGCGCGCTGAACGTGCTGTACCTGCCGGAAGAGGAGATCCACGAGTTGGGCCTACTCTACATCCACTATCTCCTGCGCGCGCAAGGACAGCGCACGGTTTACCTGGGCCAGAGCGTGCCCCGCGGCGACCTGATGCAAGTGGTGAGCCTGTACAATGGCCCGATCCGTTTCATCACCTTGCTCATCGTGAGGCCCGGGCCGGAGGAGGCGCTGGGTTACTTGCAGGCACTGCGCCAATCGATGCCTGACGAACGCATCACGTTCCTGGCGGCAGGCATGCCCTTGCACGGAATCGACCAAGGCCAGGCCCCGGCAGGCTTCGAGCTGCACCGCGACCTCGCCAGCGTGATCACGAGCATCGCCGGTCCGCGCTAAGGCAGCACCTTGCCGGGATTCATGATCCCATGCGGATCGAAAGCCTGCTTGATCGCGCGCATCACTTCGAGCTGCGCGTGATTGAACGCGATGTCCATGAAAGGGCGCTGCACCAGGCCGATGCCGTGCTCACCGCTCAGCGTGCCTCCGAGTGATACGGTGAGCGCGAAGATCTCGCGGATGGCCTTGGGCAGCTCATGCTCCCAGAATGCACCGGACAGGTCGCCTTTGATGATGTTGACGTGGAGGTTGCCATCGCCGGCGTGGCCGTAGCACACGCTGCGGAAACCATAGCGCGTTCCGATCTCCTTCACGCCCTTCAGCAGGCGAGGCAGCTCGTAGCGCGGCACCACGGTGTCCTCCTCCTTGTACACGCTGTGCGCCTTCACGCTCACGGGCACGCTGCGCCGCATCCTCCAGAGCGCATCCTTCTCGGCCGATGACTCGGCGAAGAGCACCTCACCCGCCTCGTGCGCTTCCATAACCCCAAGGATGGTCTCGCAATCGTGCATGATGGCATCGGCGTGATCGCCATCCACCTCGATCAGCAGGTAGGCGCCAGGCCCGGTGGTGATCTGAGCGGGCAGGTCGTCGGTGTGCTTCAAGGTCCAGGCGATGGCATCGCGCTCGATGAACTCCATGGCGCTGGGCGTGACACCCGCGCGGAACGTGGCGCTCACTGCTTCGCAGGCCTTCTCCGCACTCGCGAACGGCACGAGCATCAGTCGTGTCTCCTTCGGATGCGGGACAAGTCGCAGCACGGCCTTGGTGATCACGCCCAAAGTGCCCTCACTGCCCACGATCAAGCGGGTGAGGTCATAGCCCGTGGCGTTCTTCAAGGTGTTGGCCCCGGTCCAGATCACCTCGCCATTGGGGAGCACAATTTCGAGATTGAGCACGAAGTCGCGCGTGACGCCGTACTTCACCGCCCTTGGTCCGCCGGCATTCTCCGCGATGTTGCCGCCGATGGTGCAGCTGCCCCGGCTGCTGGGGTCAGGCGGGTAGTAGAGGCCCTTGGCCGCGACAGCTTCCTGAAGCACCTGGGTGATTACGCCCGGTTGAACCGTGACCTGCAGGTTACGATCATCAATCTGCTCAATCGCACTCATCCTGTCGAGCGCGAGGCCCACGCCGCCGTGCACGCTGAGCGCCCCTCCGCTCAATCCCGTCCGGCCGCCGATGGGCGTGATGGGGATCTGATGCTCGGCGCAGATGCGCACCACGGCGGCCACTTGCTCCGTGGTCCGCGGCCGGGCCACCACGGCAGGCGGGCAGCTCAGGTCCTCGGTCTCGTCGCTGCCGTAGGCCAAGCGAGAATCCTCATCCACCAGCAGGCCTTGATTCTCCAGCACCTCGCGCAGCTGCACTAGGGGACGCTCGCCGAGCCATTCTTGCCTCATGGGGCGAAGATGGTGAAGGCCCGATGACAGGTCCGCACGCGGAGCCACCACCATCGCCTACCTTTCGTCTGCCCTAGACACCTGGCTATGAAAAAGTTCCTCCACCTCATCCTTGCGATGACCATCGTGCACGCAGCACGCTCCCAGAACGTGGCCGTTAACGCCGATGGGGCGGCTCCTGCGGCTTCGGCCCTGCTCGATGTGGATGCCACCGCGCTCCCTGCCGCTGCCAAGAAAGGCGTGCTGGTGCCGCGCATCGCGCTCACCGCCACCAACGTGGCAGCGCCGGTGGTGGCTCCGGCCACGTCGTTGCTGGTGTACAACACCGCCACGGCGGGAGTTGCGCCCAATAACGTGACTCCCGGCTATTACTACTGGAACGGCCTGGTTTGGGTACGCTTCGCCACCAGCGGCGATGGCTGGCTCACTACCGGGAATTACGGCACGGTGGCGGGCACCAACTGGATCGGCACCAACGACGCGGCGGATTGGGTGATCAAGACCGGCGGCATCGCGGCTGCGAACGAGCGCGCGCGTGTGCTCAGCGGCGGCAAGGTGGTGGTGAACAACGTGGGCGTGGGCGGCTTCGCCAATGACGTGTTCAGCGTGTACGCCGATGGCACCACCAATGGCACCACCACGAACACGAGCGTGCTGGGAACGCGCGCCATCAATGGTTACACGAGCACAGGCTTCGGCGTGGCGGGCTTCACCTCGGG
>CAZFBP010000007.1:0-1960 GCA_964517255.1 uncultured Chryseobacterium sp. | reverse complement strand
ATGGAATCGGTGTCGCTGGATTCGCAACGACCGCTGCGATAACCGCATTCCCGGTTGGAGTCTATGGGCAGGCGGTCACTGCAACGGGCTTCGGCATGCAGGCCATCAATGGCGCCGCGGCTGGCACTGGCGCGATCTTCACGGGCAACAACGCGGCATCGACCTTCCTCGTGAATGGCACGGGCACCGCCGCCAACGGCAGCATCATCGGGCATTTCGGCTACGGTCGTAACGCCGCGAATGGGATCGGGGTGGTGGGCGTGGGGAACAACTTCGCGACCATCTTCACGCCGGTCCAGGGCGGCGGGGTCGTCGGCACCGGCTCGAAGTACGGGGTGGTCGGCTTCGCTGGCACCACGGTGAACACCAACCCGCTCAACAACAGCGCAGCCAACGGGGCGGGGGCCTCGGCAGGCGGTTATTTCGAGGTGCAGAACGCCGGCACGGCGCAGACATGGAGCTATGTGGCGGTGCGCGACAACCTGGGGATCCTCCGCAAGATCATCGGGCCGGGCACGGTGAACACCATCGTGAAGGACCTCGACGGCAATCAGGTGGCCCTCTCCTGCCCCGAAGCTCCTGAGAACCTCTTCCAGGATTACGGCTCAGGCCAGCTCGTCGACGGCCGCGCACGCATCGACCTGGATCCCATCCTCGCGAAGAACATCGTGGTGGATGCAGCCCACCCGCTGCGTGTCTTCGTGCAGCTCGAAGGCGATTGCAACGGCGTGTTCGTGACGAACAAGAGCGGCACCGGGTTCGATGTGGTGGAACTCGCAGGCGGAAGCTCCGACACGCCATTCATGTGGACCGTGGCGGCGAACCGTGCGGATGAAGTGCTTCCTGATGGTTCCGTATCGCGCTACTCCCTGGAGCGATTCGCTCCTGCGCCCGGTCCGGTGCCGAAGACCACTCAAGCCATGCGCGAATCAAGAGGGCAGCGCAACCCGGGTGATGCGCCGATCAGCACGGACGCACGGCCGTGATCACTCCAGCAGCGTGACGTGCCCGATGAAGTCGCGGGCATCACCGTCGCGCTCCACGATCACTTTCCACACGTACACGTCGATCACCGGCGCGCTGCCGTCCACGCTTCCGTTCCAGCCCTCGTTGCGGTCATCGGTGCTCCAGACCTGCAGGCCCCAGCGATCGAAGATCATGAGCTTGTAGCGCCAGCCTTGGTAGCCCGCGACGATAGGGCGGAAAGCCTCGTTGCGACCATCGCCATTGGGCGTGAAGGTGTTGGGCACGAAGATGAGCGGGTCGCTGCCCACCGGCTGGATCTTGCACGTGGTGTCGGGGCAGGTGAATTCGTTCACAGCCACCAGGCAAACCGTGAAGAGCCCGCCATCGGCGGGGAAAAGGTGCAGCGGGTGCGTCTCCGAGGATTGCTCGCCATCGCCGAAATCCCAGCTGTACTGCACGGCGCCCTGGCTGAGGTTGCTGAACTGGATGGCATTGCGCACGCTGATCAGCGTGTCGCTCGTGAAGTCGGCAATGGGCGACGGGTTCACCGTGATGGCGTTCACGGCAATGAGCGTATCGGTGCAGCCGCCCACGCCGGTCGCGATCAGCACGACGGTGTACTGGCCTGGCTGCGCGTAGCTGTGCAACGGCGCATCCGCGATGCTCTGGCTGCCATCGCCGAAGCGCCAGCGGAAGGCACTCGCATTCAAGGATGTGTTCGTGAACTCGATGGGTCGGCCCTGGCAGGACGGCTGCGGCTGTGCGTTGAAGGCCGCCACCGGCGTGGGATGCACGATGAACTCCTCCTGATGCTGGTGCGTGCAGCCGTACTGATTGGTGGCGATGAGCGTCACCGTGTAGGTCCCCGGCGCATCGAAGGTGATGGCAGGCTGGTTCAGCTGCGAGGTCTGCCCGTTGCCGAGGTCCCAATCGTAGCTGATGGCGCCTTGCGATCCGTTGAGCGTCTGCACGGAGACAGGCGATACGCAGCTCT
>CAZFBP010000006.1:24165-27762 GCA_964517255.1 uncultured Chryseobacterium sp. | reverse complement strand
GCCAGCCGCGATCTGCGTTCGGTCCACGCTCGCCTCCAGGCTGACCTGCTGGGCGCGTGCGAGCGCGCCGATGGCGATGGCCGTGATGAATAAGAGGCTCCTCAGCGTGGTCATGCTCACCAATCCTTGTCGGGGTTCCGTTTGCGCGCGGGCACGCGCTTGGCGCGCGCTTTCTCCTGCACGTCCTGCTCGTCGCGGTTCAGCTGGTCCAGCAGGCGCTCAGCGTCTCGCTTGTCCATGCCTTCGCCCTTGTCGCGCTCGGCCCGTTCCGCCTGCTGCTGTTCCTGCTGCTGCTCTTGCTGCTGCTCCTGCTGGTTCTGTTGATTCTGCTGCTGTTGCTGCTGCTTCTGATCCTGCTGCTGCTCTTCCTTCAGCAATTCCTGCGCGAGAGCGAGCAGTCGCGCATCGCCCGGGTGGGCGCGCAGTCCATTGTCCAGCACGCGCATGGCGCTGCCCTTGTCCTTCCGCACGTATTGCTGCGCGGCCCGGTTGAAGTAATCCTGAGCCGTGCCCGCGCGCGCTGAATCAGACTGCGCCCAACCGGGAAGAGCGAGCAGCCACAAGGCCGCGCTGAGGGCGCTGCGCAACGGCAGGAGGAGGCGGATGTGCTTCATCATTGCGCGGTGGCGGCTTTCATCACGGTCTCGAGCTTCTTCATGTACTCCTCTTTCTGCTTGAGGCTGGGGTCCTCGCGCAGGCCCTCCTGCATGAGTTCCAGCGCGGGCTGGAATCGGTAGCGCTGCACCAGCGAATCGGCCTGCTGGATGATGAGCTGGGCGCGCGCGCTCAACGCCTGGTCCTTGTTCTTGTCCTGGTCACGCTTGTCGCGCGCCTCCTTGGCGCGCTGGCGGTCGGCGTGCGCGCGCTGGGCGATCACCAGGTTGCGCCGGGCGTCGTCGTCGTTCGCGTCGATGCGGAGAACGGCCTTGTTCCATTTCATGGCGGCGGCGTACGACGAATCGATGGTGCCTTCCAGTCGCATGAGTTCATGGCGCAGGCTGTCGCGCAGCACGAAGGTCGAGACATCCTGCGCGATGTCGCCGCTGCCGGTGCGCAGGTCGCCAAGGTCGCGGCGGATCCGGGTGGTGGTGCTGTCGGCATCGCGGGCCTCGGCCAGGTGCGCGGCGCCGAGGTTGAAGCGCGCGCGGGCCTGCACGGCCAGCGCGGTATCGAGCTGCGCCGCCTCGCGGTAACGCTGGATGGCATCGGTCCAATGCAATTGCTCGAAGGCGCTGTTGCCCGCGTTGAAGACGGCCCGGCCATCGAAGGGCGCCAGGGCGAAGAGGCTGTCGGCGCGGGCATACGCCCGCTCATCGTACGCGGCAGCGCCCATGCGCAGTGCGCGCTCGGCGAGACGCTGCTCTGGCGTTGTGCAGGCCACGAGCAGCACGGCGATGATGGGCACGTCTCGCCTCATGCGTTGTTTGCGCGCCATACCGCGCGCGGATTGCGCCGCTCACCGAGCAGCAGGTACAAGACGAAGCAGAGCAGCGCGGCTCCCAACGGCGCCTGGTAGAGATCCTCGTAGGCGGTGTAGCGCACCGTGCCCACCTCGGCCTGCTCCATGCGCTTGAGTTGTTCCACGAGATCAACGATGCCCGTGTTGCTGGAGGAAGCGCGGATGAAGCTGCCGTTGCCTGCGCTGGCGATGCGGCGCAGGAGCGGCTCGTTCAAGCGGGTCACCACGGTGCTGCCGCTGCGGTCTTTGCGGTAGCCGATGGACTGGCCGTTCCGGCGCATGGGGATGGCGCCTCCTTGCGGCGTGCCGATGCCTACGGTGTGCACGGCGATCCCTTGCGATGCCGCCGTCTCCGCGGCGCCCACGGCATCGTCCTCGTGGTTCTCGCCATCGGTGATCACGATGATGGCCTTGCCGCCGGGCGTCTCCGCTTGGAACGATTGCCGCGCCAGGTCGATGGCTGCGCCGATGGCCGTGCCCTGCACAGGCACTGAGTGCGTGCCGATGGTCCGGATGAAGAGCTTGGCGGCGCTGCGGTCGGTGGTGATCGGCAGCTGCACGAAGGCCTCGCCGGCGAAGACCACGATACCGAGCCGGTCTCCCTTCATGCGCTCGGCCAGTTGCAGCATGGCGCGGCGCGTGGCCATCATGCGGCTGGGGCGGATGTCCTCGCATTCCATGCTGTTGCTCACATCCACGCAGAGCATGAGGTCCATGCCGCGCGCGGTCACGGTCTCGGGGCGCGATCCCAATTGCGGGGCCATGAGTGCCAACGCCGCCATGGCCATGCCAGCGCGCATCAGCAGGTAGCGCGCCAGCACGCGGCCAGCGCTCACGCCGGGCACCATGCGCGCCAGGGTCCGCGCGTTGGCGTAGCGGCGCAGTGCCCGCTCGCGCCAGGCGATCTCCAGGATGAAGACGAGCAGCACCAATGGACCAGCCAGCAGCGTGATGCGCAGATCGGGCCGTGCCAGGTGGAACGAGGGGATCAGCCGGTCGAGCCACCACCAGAGCGCCAGGCCTGCGGCCGAGAGGAGCCCTTCGAAAGCGATGGCGGCCCATGCGAGCACGCTCCAATGGTATGTGGCGCGCGCGCTCATGCGATGCCCTTGAGTACGCTGCGGTCAATGAGGAAGCCGGCCAGCAACAGCGCCGATCCCAGGAGCGCGAAGGGATGGAACTCCTCCTTGCGGCTGGTGAATTGCTCCACCTCGAAGCGGGTGCGCTCCAGTCGGTCTATCTCCTCGTAGATCTCGCGCAGGCGCTGCTCGTTGGTGGCGCGGAAGTACTGCCCGCCGGTGATGCGCGCCATCTCTTTCAGGGTGGGCTCGTCGAGGTCCACATCGATGTAGCCGAACTGGTACTGGCCATTGGGGTAACGCGCCACGGGCGAGAGGGCCTTGCCCTTGGTGCCCACGCCAATGGTGTACGCGCGGATGCCCAGCGCCTCGGCGATGTGCGCGGCATCGATGGGCTGCACCGACCCGGTGTTGCTCACGCCATCGGTCAGAAGGATGATGACCTTGCTCTTGGCCGCGCTCTCGCGCAGGCGGTTCACCGCCGTGGCCAGGCCCAGGCCCACGGCCGTGCCGCCCTCGATCAGCCCGGAGCGCGATTCGTTGAGCAATTGCAGGAGCACGTTGTGGTCGCTGGTGAGCGGGCAGGCGGTGAAGGCCTCGCCCTCGTACACCACCAGGCCGATGCGGTCGGTGGGTCGCGCCTTGATGAAGCGCGTGCCCGTGCGTTTGGCGGCCTCCAGGCGGTCGGGCTTCAGGTCCTTGGCCAGCATGCTCACCGAGACGTCCATGGCGATCACGATGTCGATGCCTTCCTGATGCACGTCCTCGCGTGTATCGTGACTCTGTGGGCGCGCTAAAGCCACAATCAGGAGTCCGGTGCCGCCGAGGCCCAACGCGATCGGCAACGGTTTCACCAGCGGC
Source organism: uncultured Chryseobacterium sp. (assembly GCA_964517255.1). Taxonomy (GTDB): domain Bacteria; phylum Bacteroidota; class Bacteroidia; order Flavobacteriales_F; family PHOS-HE28; genus PHOS-HE28. The sequence continues at coordinate 24,363 of CAZFBP010000006.1, read as the reverse complement.
TTCCAGCCGGAGCGGCCTTGCAGGTGCGCGCTCAAGGTGCTCAGCCGGGTGAGCGACGACCGCCTTCCGCCGCGCCAGGCATGCAGCCACGCGGCCAGCGGCAGCAGCGCGCATGTAACGAGCACTGCTGGATGCGCCAGCGTGAAGCGGTGCGCCGCGAGCCATGCCACCGCGCCCACCAGCACGATCGCCGCGGCG
>CAZFBP010000006.1:12422-24155 GCA_964517255.1 uncultured Chryseobacterium sp. | reverse complement strand
GGCGCACCAGGCCCCATGGGCGATATCAGCCTTGCGCTTCAGCATTCAAGGGTGCGTGGTTGGCGGTGGCGCTGATGAATCGGCGCGCGGAGATCATGAGCTGCTCGTTCTCCTGCGGGCCGGGCAACGCCTTGGCGAATTTCACGAGGTCCGCTTCGCGCAGCATGTTCGCCAGCAGCGTCCGGTGGTCGGCGCTCAGCGGGCTCACGCGCAATTCGTGCAGCAGCTCGTCGGTGGTGCGTTCCAGCGCGGGCACCTCGTAGCGCTCCTCGATGTACGCGCGCAGCAGATCGGTGAGGCGCGACTGGTAGGCCTTGTGCTGGCCCTGCTGCCAGAGACGCTCCATCTCCAGCGCATTGAGCTGCGCCAGCATGCGCTCGTGCAAGGGGACCTCGGCGGCCACGGCGACCGGCTCACGCGCATCGCGCCTGCGCAAGCGGCGCACGAGCAGCAGCACCAGGGCCGCCAGGAATCCGACGCCCGCAGCGCCCGCGATCCATGGCCAGTGCTGCCGCGCCCACCAGAGCGCGCTGAAGGGCAGGCGGTGGATCGGCTTGATCGCCGCTGGAACGGCCGTGCTGTCCACGGCGAACGCATTGACGCGAAGCAGCAAAGGCTCGGTCTCCATCTTGTGGCCGCCCACCGTCAGCTTGAACGGCGGTATGGCCCAGTAGCCGGTGTCGAAGGCGGTGATCGTGATGCGCTGCACCAGCATCGTGGATGAAGGACCGCCCATGCCGTCGAGCTGCATGGTGTCCGGCGCGCTCGCGCGGATCACCTCGATGTGCGGCGCGAGCGTGTCGCCCACGACGGGCCATTCGATCGCCGGGCCATCGGCGCTCGTGGTCAAACTCAACACCGCGTGCTGGCCGATCACGATGTCCTTCGGATCCAGGCTCGCGCTCACGCGCCCATCCTGCGCGAGCAGCGCGCAAGGCAGCAGGATCGTTGCGATGGACGCGGCCTTCCTCATCGTGCTCCTTCGCGTTGCTTGAACAAGCGCATCAGCGGGCGCACGTAGCCTTCATCGGTGGTGATCACCGCATGGTCCACGCCGCTGCGGCGCAGCACCTCTCGTGTGCGCTGCTGGTGCTTCAGCCCGGCGGCGCGGTAGGCGTTGCGCACGCGTCGGCTGCTCGTGTCCACCCATGCCGTTTCGCGGGTCTCGGGATCCACCATGCGCACCAGGCCGACGTTGGGCAGCTCCAGCTCGCGGGGGTCGCTGGTGCGCAGCACCACCAGGTCGTGGCGGCGGTTGGCGATCTTCAGCGCGTCCTCGTACCCGTCCGCGATGAGGTCGCTCACGAGGAAGGCGATGCTGCGTTTCTTGATCACGCTGTTGAGGTAGCGCAGCGCGCCGGTGACATCGGTGCCGGTTCCTTGCGGCGAGAACTCGATCAGCTCGCGGATGATGCGCAGGATGTGCGCGCGGCCCTTCTTCGGCGGGATGAACTTCTCCACGCGGTCGGTGAAGAGCAGCAGGCCCACCTTGTCGTTGTTCTTGATGGCGCTGAACGCGATGGTGGCGCAGGCCTCGGTGGTGAGCTCGCGCTTCAGCTGGTCGGTGCTGCCGAAATCGCCCGACGCGCTGAGGTCAGCCAGGAGCATCACCGTGAGCTCGCGCTCCTCCTCGAAGACCTTCACGAAAGGGTGGCCGAAGCGCGCCGTCACGTTCCAGTCGATGGTGCGCACCTCATCGCCGGGGCTGTACTCGCGCACCTCGCTGAAGGTCATGCCGCGCCCCTTGAACGCGCTGTGGTACTCGCCGCTGAAGATGTGCTCGCTCAGGCCGCGCGTCTTCAGCTCGATCAGGCGCACCTTCTTGAGGAGATCCTTGGTGTGTTGGGCAGTGGCCAAGATGCAGGGGGTAGTCGGCAGTCGGCAGTAAGCAGTTCGTTGCCGCAACTGTCTACTGCCTACTGCCTACTTGGGGTCTAGGGCACTTCCACCGTATTCAGCACACGGTCGATGATCTCGCGGACGGTGATGTTCTCGGCTTCCGCTTCGTAGGTGAGGCCGATGCGATGGCGCAGCACATCGGGGCACACGGCACGCACGTCCTCAGGGATCACGTAGCCCCGTCGCTTGGTGAAGGCCAGCGCCTTGGCCGAGAGCGCGAGGTTGATGCTGGCGCGCGGGCTCCCGCCGAAGGCGATCATGCTGGTGAGGTCGCTGAGGCGGTGCTGGTCGGGCTTGCGGGTGGCATGCACGATGTCCACGATGTACTGCTCGATCTTCTCGTCCATGTACACCTCGCGCACCAGCTTCCGCGCAGTGAGGATCTCAGCGGGCGTGACCACGCGCTGCGGCAACGGCTGCTCACCGGCGCGTGTGTTCTGGCGGATGATGAGCTTCTCCTCCTCCTGGCGCGGGTAATCGAGCACCACCTTCAGCATGAAGCGGTCGGTCTGCGCCTCGGGCAACGGGTAGGTGCCTTCCTGCTCGATGGGGTTCATGGTGGCCAGCACCAGGAAGGGCTCGGGCAGCGCGTAGGTGGTGGAGCCAATGGTGACCTGCCGCTCCTGCATGGCCTCCAGCAGCGCGCTCTGCACCTTGGCCGGCGCGCGGTTGATCTCGTCGGCGAGGATGAAGTTGCTGAAGACGGGCCCCTTCTTCACGCTGAACTCCTCGTTGCGCTGGCTGTAGATCAGAGTGCCGATGAGGTCGGCGGGGAGCAGGTCCGGTGTGAACTGGATGCGGCTGAAGCCGGCCTCGATGGTTCGTGCGAGCGACTTGATGGCGAGCGTCTTCGCCAGGCCGGGCACGCCCTCGAGCAGCACATGGCCATCGGCGAGCAGCGCCACCAAGAGCTTCTGCACCATGTCCTTCTGGCCCACGATGGCCTTCTCCATCTCGTGATCGATCAGGTCCACGAACGCGCTGGCCTGCTGGATGCGGTCGTTGAGGGCGCGGATGCTCTCGGAGGTGACCGATGCGGCCGGTTGAGGAATGGCTGTCTCCATGCGTGGATCGGGTGGATGGCAAAGGTGCCGGGACCTCATTTCCAGCGCCCTCAGGGCGCCGTTAAAGCGTGTTAACCTGTCAAGCGGGAGCGTTCTGCGTGGAGTGTTGCTCGTGTTGGCTTTCTGGCGTTCATGAGACAACCGTCGGCGAACACCGCTCTTCTACTTTCGGCGCATGGAAACCACCATCAAGTCCCTGTCGCTCTCCGAGGCCACAGCGCATGTGCGCGCCTTCCACGATGCCTTCGGGATCCTCAACGCTTCAGCGCCGGTCGGCGCGATCGGGGACCGTGACGCATTGCTGCGCTACAAGCTGATCCGCGAAGAGAATGAGGAGTACCTCGAAGCGGCCTTGCGCGGCGATCTGGTGGAAGTGGCCGATGCCTTGGGCGACCTCCTCTACATCCTGTGCGGCACGCTGCTCAAGCACGGGCTGGAGGACAAGATCCACGAGGTGTTCCGCGAGATCCAGCGCAGCAACATGAGCAAGCTTGGCGCCGAGGGCAAGCCGATCTACCGCGAGGATGGGAAGGTGATGAAGGGGCCTGCCTACTTCAAGCCTGACATCGCGTCTGCGCTGGCCCGGTGACGGCGCTCAGAGATCCTTGCGGTCCAGGTCCTCGAAGTTCACGTCGGTGAAGGGCGGCGCGTCGCTCGGCGCGTCTGCCGGTCCCTGCTCAGGCGGCGCGCTGTATTCGGCTGTGGATCGAAGGCGATCGATCTCGGCGATCGCGTCGTGCAGGCCGTCGAGGAACTTGTCGAAGTCCTCCTTGTAAAGGAAGATCTTGTGCTTGTCGTAGCGCGCGGTGCCGTCCTCGTGCGTGTGCTTCTTGCTCTCGGTGATGGTGAGGAAGAGGTCGCGGCCGCGGGTGCTCTTCACATCGAAGAAGTAGGTGCGTTTGCCGGCACGCACCGCCTTGGAGAAAACGTCTTCACGATCGTCGTGCATGGCTCTGGCGCCATGGGGTAGGGGTAAGGCGCACCCAAAAGTAGCAGGGGGGGTGGAATGGCCAAATGCAAGGAGGTTGAGGGGCTGGATGTTGGGGGTTGAAGGTTGAGGTCGGCCACTCACCCCGCCGCCTCCTCAAGTAACTGCTCCTCGTGCATCCGCGCATAGATCGCGCCTTTGGCGATGAGCGAGGCGTGCGTCCCTTCTTCCGCCACGCCGCCCTGTTCGAGCACCAGGATGCGATCGGCATCGCGCACCGCGCTGATGCGGTGGCTGATGATCACCGTGGTACGGCCCTTCATCACGCCGCGCAGCTCGCGCAGGATCGCCTCTTCGGTGGCGGTGTCCACGGCGCTGAGCGCATCGTCGAAGAGCAGGATCCGCGGCCGAGCGATGATGGCGCGGGCGATGCTCACGCGCTGCTTCTGCCCGCCGCTCAAGGTGATTCCGCGCTCGCCGAGAATGGTGTCGTATCCCTTGGGGAAGCCGAGGATGTCGTGGTGCACCTGCGCCATGCGCGCGGCCTGGACGATGCGTTCCTCGTTGTCGGCGGCCGGATCGAGGCGGAAGCCGATGTTGTTGCGGATGCTGTCACTGAAGAGGAACACGTCCTGCGGCACGGTGCCGAGACTCTGACGCAGCTTATCCAGTTTGATGCGGCGCGCATCCACGCCATCGATGAGCACATGCCCGCTCGTGGGGTCGTGCATTCGGCCGATGAGGTCTGCCAGGGTGCTCTTGCCGCTGCCGGTGTGTCCCACCACGGCCAGGGTGCCGCCTGCCGGAACGTGGAAGCTCACATCGCGCAGCGCGGTGATTCCGGTGTCGGGATAGGTGAAGCTGACGTTCTTGAAAGTGATGGCGCCTTGCACTTCGTGCAGCTCATCGGCCTGCTCGGCAATTGCGGGCACGGCGCTCATGAATTCATCGATGCGCGTCATGCTCGCGCTGGCCTGCTGAATGAGCGAGGTGACCCAGCCCACCGAGGCGAAGGGCCAGGTGAGCATGTTCACGTAGATCACGAACTCCGCGATGTTGCCCACGCTCACGGTAGGGTCGCCGTTGATGAGCTTGAGGCCGCCCACGAGGATGGTGAGCACGGTGCTCAGGCCGATCAGCAGCATGATGGCGGGCATGAAGACCGCGTCCACCTTGGCCTGTGAGAGGCTGCGCGCGCGGTACTCCAGCGCCGCTTCGCGGAAACGCTCCACCGCCATGGACTCCTTCGCGTAGGCCTTCAGCACACGGATGCCGCTGAAGCTCTCCTGTGCCAAGGTGCTCAAGCGGCTCTGCTGCTGCTGCACCTCGGTGCTCTTGCGGTTGATCACGTCGCTCACGTAATAGATGGCAACGCTCATGATCGGCAGCGGCGCCAGCGTCCACAGCGTGAGCTCGGCGTTCACATGCAGCATGAACCCGATGCACATCACGAAGAGCACCACGAGGTTGATGGTGTACATCACCGCAGGGCCCAGGTACATGCGCACCTTGCCCACGTCCTCGCTGATCCGGTTCATGAGGTCGCCGGTGCTGTTGCGTTTGTAGAAGGCGCGGTCGAGGCGCTGGTAATGCGCGAAGACATCGTTCTTCAGGTCGTACTCGATCAGGCGGCTCACCACGATGATGGTCTGGCGCATGAGGAAGAGGAAGAAGCCCTTCAGCAGGGCCAGCGCGAGGTAGAGCAGGGCAAGCAGGCCGGCCAGGCCCACCAGCGTGCGCGCCAATTCGCCGTCATCGCCCAAGCGCCGCACGCGGTCATCGAGCCCGATGCCGGTCCAGCCCACCCAGCGCGCGAGCGTGGCCGGCACGGTGATGGAGCGTTCCGCTGCGGGGAGCTCCTGTTGCGCGAATCCCGCCGTGATCAGGTCGATGGCCTCGCGCACCACCTGCGGCGAGTACACCGCGAAGAGGTTGCTGAGCACGATGAAGAGCGTGCCCAGCAGCAGGTGCCAAGGGTATTTGGCGAAGTACGGGTTCAGCTTCAGCAGCGGTCGCATCGGCGCGGAGGGGAACTTTCTACTTTTGGCCGCCTTTCCAGCGATGCCCGGCTTGCACGGGCGCCAAAGGTAGGCGGGGCCGAAGGGCGGTGCGGGCGCGTTGACCGGTTGAACAGGGCTGGCATCGATGTCCGGATCCATCCGAGGCCGAAGACGGATCAAAATCGCCACGCGCATGCCAGCCACCGCAACCAAGCCCATCGCCGAAGCCCAGGTCCTCGGCCGCATGGAGCAGCACGATCACGAGGAGGTCCTCTTCTGCTTCGATCGCGCAACGGGCCTCCGCTCCATCATCGCCATCCACGACACCACGCTCGGGCCGGCGCTCGGCGGCACGCGCATGTGGCCCTACGCCACCGAGGCCGAGGCCCTCAACGATGTGCTTCGGCTGAGCCGCGGCATGACCTACAAGAGCGCGCTGGCCGGGCTCGACCTCGGAGGCGGCAAGGCCGTGATCATCGGCGATGCCCGCACGCAGAAGACCGAGGCCATGTTCCGCCGCTTCGGGCAGTTCGTGGACAGCCTCAATGGCCGCTACATCACCGCCGAGGACGTGGGCATGAGCACGGCCGAGATGGTGAACATCAAGAAGGAGACGAATAGCGTGGCAGGCCTGCCCGAAGAGATGGGCGGCAGCGGCGATCCCAGCCCGGTGACCGCCTACGGCGTGTACTGCGGCATGAAGGCCGCCGCCAAGAAGGCCTACGGGAGTGACGATCTGAGCAAGCGCAAGATCTCAATACAAGGCGGCGGCAATGTGGGCCGTGGCCTTGCCGCATTGCTGGTGAAGGATGGCGCGCAGGTCTTCATCACCGACATCCACGACGACAAGCTCGCCGTGATCAAGGCCGAGATCCCGGAGGTGAAGATCGTGAAGCCCGATGCCATCTACGGCCTCGACGTGGACATCTACGCCCCCTGCGCGCTGGGCGCCACGGTGAACGACGACACGCTGAAGAAGCTGAAGTGCAGCGTGGTCTGCGGCGCGGCGAACAACCAGTTGGCCGATGAGGCCGTGCATGGCATGGCCGTGATGCGCAAAGGCATCCTCTACGCCCCTGATTTCCTCGTGAACGCCGGCGGCATCATCAACTGCGCATGGGAGCGCAAGGGCTACAACCGCAAGGCGGCCATGCGCCAGACCGAAGGCATCTACGACACCGCGCTGCGCATCTTCAAGGCCAGCGCCAACCTCGACATCCCCACCTACCTCGCCGCCAATCAGGCCGCCGAGCACCGCGTGAGCAGCATGCGCGAAGCAGGGCTCCGCTTCTGATCCCACCATGCTCAACCGCCGCTACCTCCGCATCAAGGTCTATCAGGCCCTGTACGCCTATGGGCAGGCGCAGCAGGCCAGCACGGCAGGCCTCGAGCGTGAGCTGCACCAGGGCATCGACCGCACGCACGACCTCTACCTGTCGCTGCTGCTCGCCTTTGGCGAACTGCGCCATGTGGCTGAATTGCGCATGGACGAGCGCAAGAAAAAGCAGCTGCCCACGCCGGAGGACCTCAACCCTAGCCGACGTTTCATTGAGAACCCGCTGGTGAGCGGCATCGCGTTCAGCGAGCGCCTGCGCGTGGAGAGCGAGAAACGCCGCGTGAGCTGGGTGGGCCACATGGAGGTCTTCACTGCGCTCTTCAAGGCCGTGGAGGAGAGCGAGGAGTACAAGGCGTACATGGCCGCGGAGACCACGATGTTCGCGGCTGACCGTGCATTCGCGCTGAGCCTCTTCAGCGAGCACGTGGCCAACAGCGAGGCCATCCAGGATGTGTTCGAGGCGCGGAGCATCTACTGGCTCGAGGACCTTGATCTCGCGGCCGGTCTGGTGAAGCGCGTGCTGGAACAATGGCGCGAGGCCGACGGCGGGGACCAATGCCTCAACGCCCTCACGCACGACCCCGTGGAAGAGCGCTCCTTCGTGAACGAGCTATTCCGCCAATGCATCGCGCTCGATACGGAGCACGAGGCCCTCATCGCCGCCAAGGCCAGCAACTGGGACGCCGACCGCATCGCCTACACCGACATGATCCTGATGAAGATGGCCCTCACCGAAGCGCGCATCTTCGACCAGATCCCCGTGAAGGTGACGCTCAATGAGTACATCGAGATCGCCAAGGCCTACAGCACGCCGAAGAGCAAGAACTTCATCAACGGCGTGCTCGACAAGCTCTTCGCCGAGATGCGCGCCGATGGCCGCATCCGCAAAGTGGGGCGCGGGCTGCTTGAAAGCTGAGACACGGATGAGCGAACGCAAGGAAATCCGATCATGGTCGTGTCGATACATGACTTTCCCGCTTGCGGCTTTCATGTTCGGTCTTCTTCTCTCCGGTTGTTTCCTTACCGATCAAAGCCGCGAGGAGCTCACCACCAGCGACCTCAATTTCCCCGAATCGGGCTATGCGCAGACGGACACTTCCGAATTGCCGCGCATCGCTTTCGAGCGCACCATGCACGACATGGGTAGATTGGCGCAGGGACAGCGGGTGGAGATGCGATTTCCGTTCACCAACACCGGCCGCAGCCCCTTGGTGATCTCTGCCGTGAACGGATCTTGCGGCTGCACCGTGGCGAAGGATTGGCCCACCAAGCCCATCGCGGCCGGCGAGGGAGGGGAGATCACGGTCTCGTTCGACAGCACAGGACGCAGCGGCAAGCAGGTCAAAACGGTATCCGTCGTCACCAATTCACGAAGGCCCACCACCGTGCTCACCATCACTGGCGAGGTCATCGGTCCCGAGAACCAACCACAACACTAAACCAGCAAAATGCTCCTCACTACCATTCTCTTGCAAGCAGACGCCGCGCAGCCCGGCGGCGGCGGCCCCCAATTCTGGATCATGATGGGCCTGCTCATGGTGGTCTTCTGGTTCTTCATGATCCGCCCGCAGCAGAAGAAGGCCAAGGATGCCAAGAAGTTCCGCGAGGCGTTGCAGAAGGGCGCCAAAGTGGTCACCATCGGCGGTATCCACGGCCGCGTGCTCGAAGTGGCCGACACCACGATCCTCGTGGAAGTGGACAACAACGTGAAACTGCGCATCGAGAAGTCGGCCATCGCCATGGACAACACGATGCAGCTGAATGAGGCAACTGCGAAAGGTTGACCCCGTTCTGCCGATGTCCCGTCGGCAGTGAATCACCTACTCGCGACGCATGCTCAAAGTCGGCCTCACCGGCGGCATAGGCAGCGGCAAGTCCGTGGTGGCGCGCATGTTCGGCGTGCTGGGCGTGCCGGTGTACGCCGCCGATGGGCGCGCGCGCACATTGATGCAGGGGGATGCGCGGCTTCGCGCATCGATCAGCGCGCGTTTCGGCGATGGGGTCTTCCGTGATGGACAGCTCGATCGTGCCGCCCTTGCCGCCGTCGTGTTCAACGATGACGAAGCGCTGCACGACCTCAACGCGCTGGTCCATCCCGCTGTCCGTGCCGACTTCGATCATTGGGCCGCCGGGCAGGAAGCGCCCTACGTGCTCATGGAGGCCGCGCTGATGGCCGAGAACGAGAGCTGGAGACGTTTCGACCGCGTGATCACCGTGGCGTGCCCCGAGGCGGAGCGCATCCGGCGGGTGATCGAGCGCGACCGGACCGATGAGGCGCGGGTGCGCGCTCGCATGCGGCATCAGGCCACCGAGGAGCAGCGGCTCGCGATCGCGCGCCATGTGATCCGCAACGACGGCGATGAGCTGGTGATCCCGCAGGTGCTGGCCATCCACGACGAGCTGAAAAGCGCTACGGCATGAAGCAGGAGGAGAAACGACTGCCGCTCTCCACCGTCACGCTCGTGTTCGGCGCGCTCAGCATCCCTTTGGCATTCGCCGGTCACCTCTGCTCGCTCGCGGTGGTGCTGGGCATGTATTCCACGGCCTTCGGCTGGTGGGGGCAGCGGCGGGCATCGCGGCATTTGCTCCGCTACACCGATTCAAGCATCCGTCGCGCGCGGCTCGGGGTGCGGATGGGAATCGCGGGCACCGCTTGCGCGCTGGTGATGTGGGCCCTTTGGGCCAGCAACGTCCTATTGTCCTAAGCGCGAAGCGCGCGCGGCGCGCGCACCGTATCCTGCAATACGCGGTCGGCGCCGTGATCGAGCAGGAAGCGCTTCAGCAGCGCCGCAGTGGCCTCGGCGTCGGCCATGGCGCGGTGCGCCTTGGGGAACACGATGCCCAGGCCGCGGCACAAACTGCCTAGGTTGAAGTGCTCCATGTGCGGCATCAAGCGGCGGCCCAGGCGCTCCGTGCAGAGCGTGGCCGGACTGAAGCTCAATCCGGCGCGCGCGAACTCATGCGTCAGGGCGGTGAGGTCGAAGCGGACGTTGTGGGCCACGAGGATGCGGTCCTGCGTGAGCGTGGCGAGGGTGCGGGCCACTTCGTGGAAGCTGGGCGCATCGGCGAGCATGCCGTCGTTGATGCCGGTGAGCTTGCGGGTGAACCAGGGCACGCGCTGACGCGGATGCACCAGGCTGTCCCAACGAAGGCGCTCCGTTACGCCATCGAGGGCGATCACGGCCACCTCCATCACGCGGCCCCGCGCGGGGTCGCCATCCGTCAACTCCACATCGATCACCGCGAACCGTTGCCCGTGCATGGCGGCCTCATACGCCGGGGCGATGGGCGGGGTTGCCAGGAACGATACGTTGCGGGTGGCGAGCACGGGGGCGGCGAAAGGGCACCAAAGATGATCATCGGAGCCGAATGGCGAGCCACGATAGGTTTCAGCCCGCAGCGCGCGCCCGCGGATGGAAGCGCATGATGCTGCTGCGCAGGTACTCTCGGTCCAGGTGCGTGTAGATCTCGGTGGTGGTGATGCTGGCATGGCCCAGCATCTCCTGCACCGCGCGCAGGTCGGCGCCGCCCTCTACTAAATGCGTGGCGAAGGAGTGCCGAAAGGTGTGCGGCCCGATGGTCTTGCGGATGCCGGCCTTTGCCGCCAAGGCGCGCACGATGTTGAAGACCGACATGCGCGAGAGCGGCCCGCCACGGGCGTTGAGGAAGAGGATGTCCTCGGCGCCCTTGCGCACAGGGAGGTGGGCGCGCTCGTGGCGCGCGTACAGTTCGATCCAATGCAGCGCTTCCCCGCCGATGGGCACCAGCCGTTCCTTGTCGCCCTTGCCCACCACGCGCACGAAGCCCTCCTCGGCGTTGATGCGCGAGCGGCGCAGGCCGCAGAGCTCGCTCACGCGCAGGCCGCAGCCGTAGAGCGTCTCCACGATGGCCTTGTCGCGGTGGGCGCGCGGCCGGCTCAGGTCCACGGCATCGCTGAGGCGATTGACTTCCTGGAGGCTGAGGAAGACCGGCAGCTTGCGCGCCAGCCGTGGGCCCTGCAGCAGCTTCGACGGGTCCTGATCAATGGCCTTCTCCAGCCGCAGGTAGCGGTGGAACATGCGCACGGCGCTGAGCAGGCGCGCCTGACTGGTTGCTGCGGCACCAGCGCGCGAAGCATTCATGATGAATTCCTGAAGATCGTCCAGCTCGAATGCGCCCGGCGCGATGGGTGGTGTGCGCTCCTGCGCGAAGCGGCGCAATTTGGCCAGGTCGCCCAGGTACGCGGCCAGGGTGCGGTCGCTGAGCGAGCGCTCGAGCTTGAGGTGCATGCGGAAACCGCGAAGGGCCTTTTCCCAATCCATCCGTGGCGAAGGTGGCCGCGCCGTGCGCCGGCTATTCTGCCGGATAACGCGATTCGCCAACTCCGGCGTGTTCATGCGAACTTCGCCGCATGCGCATCCTCATCCTCAACGGGCCCAACCTCAACCTGCTCGCCTCGCGCGAGCCGTCGGTTTACGGTGGCCGGTCGTTCGAGGAGTACCTGGCCGAGCTGCGCGAGGCTTTCCC
>CAZFBP010000006.1:0-12412 GCA_964517255.1 uncultured Chryseobacterium sp. | reverse complement strand
GCAGACGCGCATCGATCACCTGCAATCAAACCTGGAAGGGGAGCTGGTCACGGCGATCCAGCAGGCCGATGGGTGGGCTGATGGCGTGGTGCTGAACGCCGGCGGCTACAGCCACACCTCGGTGGCCATCCATGATGCCATAGCGGCCGTGCGCGTGCCGGTGGTCGAGGTGCACATCACGAACATCCTTGCGCGCGAGCCCTTCCGGCACGAGTCGATCACCGGTGCGGCGTGCGCTGGCAGCATCATGGGCCTGGGGCTCGATGGGTACCGGCTGGCGGTGCAGCACCTGCTTCAGCGGCGCTGATCGAAGCCGCGGTCGTCGAGCTGGCTGAATGTTCTCCAGCCCAGGATGAAGCGGTCGTACGCGATGCTGCGCCGGTACAGCCCGGTGAGGTCTGGCGCGCGCTCCTGGGCCATCAGCGCGCTCCTTTGCCGAAGCACGCGCGGCAACGATAAGTAGTACGACCAATGCGCATGGAGCACCTGCATGGTGTGCGACGGGTGGCCCTCGAGCAGGAACTTGAGCGCGGCGAAACCGTCGAGCACCAAGCGGCGCAGCACGCGCAGCAGCAGGGCGCGCGAGCGCAGGTTCTTGGTGAGCACGATGAGGCTGTTGCGGAAATTCAGGTAGGTCTTGAACGTGCTGCCATAGCCCAGCGCTCCGCCGCCCACGTGCAGCACGTGCGCAGCGCTGGTGTAGCCGATGCGCCAACCGCGGCGGCGAAGACGCCAGCACAGGTCGATCTCCTCCATGTGCGCGAAGAGCGCCTCATCGAATCCGCCTGCTTCGCGGAACGCGTCGGCGCGGATCATCAGGCAGGCGCCAGTGGCCCAGAAGACCTCGCGGTCGTCATCGTACTGGCCGTGGTCCTCCTCGGTGATCTCGAATATGCGCCCGCGGCAGAAGGGGTAGCCGTTGCGGTCGATGCAGCCGCCAGCCGCACCGGCGTGCTCGAAACGGCGCGGGTCGGCGTGCGCGAGCACCTTCGGCTGGCATGCCGCCATGCCGGGGTCGGCGTCGAGGTAGGCGTTGAGGCGATCGATCCATCCGTGCGTCACCTCCACATCGCTGTTCAGCAGCACGTACCGATCGGATTCGACCTGCCCAAGCGCCGCGTTGTAGCCACCGGCGAATCCGAGGTTCCTCGCGAGGACGATGCGTCGTACGGCAGGGTGGGCATCGCGCAGCCATGCCATCGACCCGTCGCTGCTGCCGTTATCGGCCACCACCACGTCGGCATCGCCGCTGTGCGCGATCACGCTCGGCAGGAAGCGCTCAAGCCAATGCCGGCCATTGTAATTGAGGATGACGACCGCCGTGCGCATGGGCGGTAAAGGTGGCGAAGGGGCGAATTGCCCTCAGCGCGGCATCTGGAAGAAATCGTTGGCGCGCTCGCCGCTCTGCGTGTCCACCTTCATCGGGTCCACATTGGGCGCGGCCACATTGCGGCTGTGCAGGATCTGGTTCCAGCGTGGATTCTGGATCTCGCCGGGCACTTCACTGTGCAGCAGGGTGAGGCATTGGCTGATGAGGTCTGGCTGGTAGAAGACGAAGCGGCGGTTGGTGAACCGTCCGGCTCGGTAATAGTGCCAGATGGTGTAAGGGTACGCGTCCATCTCGTTCATGCGGTCCATCATCGTGTTGGGCGGGCCGTACTTCAAGTACACCATGCCGCGATCGGTCTGATAGCCTTTGAGGACGCGGCATCCGAAGAGCTTGTTCACCTTCACCACTTCCGCTTCATAGGCTTTCCATGCGGCTTCCGGGCCCGTGCCTCGGTTGGCCCAGAATGAGTAGAAGAATCGTCGCATCAGGTCCATGTCGCGGTCCTTCCATCGGTCGTCGATGATCTTCTGCTCCAACTGGTCGGCGATGGGCCGCATGCTGGCCAGGTGCTCTGCGAGGGTGTCGCGGTCGGTGATGGCCCCGGCGAAGGTGCTGCTGAGGTCCAGCGTGCCCATCGATTCCAGATCGTACTGGCGGCGCACGGCGTTGTTCCGCTGGAAGAAGATCTCGCGCCGGGCGAGCAGCGCGCCGTCGCGGTCGCGCGCTTCCACCACCGCCAGGTAGTTGCCGCTGGGCAGCTCGGCAATGGGCATCTCGATGGCGAGCGGCACCACGGCCGCCCCCTTGGCGCGCTGGATCCGCTTGAAGGCGCCCTGCACTTTCTTGTGCTCGAAGTCCTCGATCTGGCAGCTGAGCAGGAAGAGGCTGTCGGTCCCGATCAGGGCATCGGTGCCATAGGCCTCCGCGTAGATGCCGATGGTGGAGATGACCGAGGGGAGGTAATCGGTGAGCAGCGGCACGGGCCAATAGCCCGAGGCGCGCGGGTTCTCAGCGCTGGCGGGCACGATGCGCTCGGCCAGCATCACGTCGCTGATGCTCACGCCTTCCGCTTGCGCGCCAACGGCCATCGGCACGCGGTAGCGCGTGATCGCCGAGTCGGGGCCGTTCATGTCGCGCGCTTCGATCACCAGTTCGTACGCACCGGGCTCCAACTGGAAGACCTCCTGGTGGATCAGGTCCTGCTGCAAGGAGTCGAGGCGTTCCGGGCCCAGCACCTCGGTCTTGGCGAAGGCCTTGATGGCACCCGCCTGCTCAATGATGGTGAGCGCCTCCACCCGCGCCTGCATGAAGCCCGCGCTGTTGGGCCCGGTGAGCATGGTGCCGGCGAGGAAGGCCATGCTCACCTCCACGCGTGGGCCCTGGCCGGGGGTGTGGTAGGTCTTGGTCTCCACCACGATGCCCACGGTGGCGTGCATGGTTTGGACAAGCAGGAATGCAGCGATGAGGTGGAGGAGGTGGCGCATGGCAAGGCCAAAGCTAGGCGCATGGCGCACGGGCCGGGCGCCGCTGCCCCGTTGAGATGCGCCGCTGCCCGCCGGGGCGATCCTATTTTCGCGCCGCCCGCCGCGATCGCGTCAGCCACGGCGGCATCAAGGAGAGGTGGCAGAGCGGTCGAATGCGGCGGTCTTGAAAACCGCTTTACCTACGGGTAACGGGGGTTCGAATCCCTCCCTCTCCGCCAAGGGAACGGCCGCCGAAGGGCGGCTCGTTCATTCAGCGCAGAGCCAAGCGAAGCTTGAGCGAATGCGCTGAATGAACGAGCCCAACGCGCGAAGCGCGATGCGGCCGTTCCGTTGAAGCCCTCCCTCTGGGAAAGGCCGACCAGCGGGAGGCCAATCCCGACCGAGTTCCAACGCGCGATGTGAATGAACGAGCCAGCGCGCGAAGCGGTAGTAGGCCTCCGATCCAGGAGGAGCCTCAGAGTTTCACGCCCCCCAGCTTCGCCGCCTGTTTCACCCAGATGTCGAATTGCTTCGCATCCACCGCGTCGCCTTCGTGAATATCCAGGTAGCGAACCTCTTTCTGCTTGCTGGCGCCCGGCGGCATGGGCCGCAGCGACGCGCCCTGAAAGAAGCCCACCTTCACATACTTGGCGAAGACATGGAAACTGATGAACCATCCCTGGCCTTCGATGCCATAGAACGGCGAATTCCATTTCACCGCTTTCTTCACCTTGGGCACGGCGCGCACGACGGCCGCATCGAGCCATTCGCCAACCTCGCGTTTCCAGCCCGGAATGGCGGCGATGTAGGCCTGCACCGGGGCATCGCCAACGCCCATGGCAATCTGCGGGTTGCCGCCGGAGAGCAGGCGTACGGGCCCTGAGACGGTCTTCTTCGGCCCCTTTCGCGACGTCGCGGATCTCTTCGATGATGCGGACATGCCCCGAAGATGCGTCAAGCGGATTGACTTCGCACAAGGGGGGGCATCTTTGCGGAACAAGCCGATCCATCATGGCCAGAGCGGAACTCAAGACCAAGGAGAACGATGCGGACGTCGAAGCGTTCATCGCGAAGCAGCCCGAAGGCATCGCCTCCGATCTGCGCGATATCATGAAGCTGATGCGGAAGGCCACCGGAGAAGCACCAAGGATGTGGGGTGCCAGCATCGTGGGCTACGGGCGTTACCACTACAAGGGCGCGAGCGGGCGCGAGGGCGAGTGGTTCGTCACCGGCTTCAGCCCGCGCAAGGCCAACCTATCGCTCTACATCCTCACCGGGCTGGACAAGAGCGCCGCGCAATTGAAGCAGCTGGGCAGGCACAGCACCGGCAAAGGCTGCCTCTACATCAAGCGCCTTGCGGACGTGGACGTGAAGATCCTGGAGGCTTTGATCCTGAGAGGGGTGAAGGGACTGGAGAAGATGCGCCTCAAGTAGGCGCGGAGCATGATGGCCGGGCTGCCCTTGTCCTGCATCGGGTGGCAGGTCGGCGCGCCAGGGCCCAGGCCGATGGATGTGCGCCGCACCCGACCACGCGGAAGCCTTTTCGGAGCACAAGCCGGGCGCGGCCGGCGTGCTTTTTCGCATCATTCGCTGCCTCGTGCATCGGGAATCGGCGGCGATCACCGACATTCGCGCCATCAATGCCCCGGTGGTTTTGCCGGGGATTAACACGTCCGCCGAAGGGCGGACACATTACCAGTCAGTACATGTCAAGTGGTACAGTGAAGTTCTTCAACACGGAGAAAGGTTTCGGCTTCATCACCCCGGATGAGGGTGGGAAGGACGTCTTCGTGCATAAGACCGGAACCAAGCAGCCCATCTACGAAGGTGACAAGGTCACGTACGAGGTGGAGCAAGGCCCCAAGGGCCTCAACGCGGTCAACGTGACCAAGGCCTGAGGCTCATCCCTCACGCAAGAACCGCGAAGCCCCGGCGATGAGCCGGGGCTTCGTCGTTCAATCGGATCCGTTGCCGATTGATGCGCAAGGGTCTATTCAGGCTTCGCAGCCTCGTCGTCCTCCTTCCGGGGCTGCCGCACCAAGGGTTGAGGCACACTGGTGAGCTGCCCATTCTCATCCACCCAGGCCATCATGTTCTCCAGCCCTCCGCCGGAGGAATTGGCCTGCCGCTCCTTCTTCTTCGCAGCCTTGTCCTCGCGATGCTTCAGCCGCGTGATCTCCTTCTGCCGCTTGTTGAACGTCTGTTTGGTCTTCGCCATGGGCCGCTAAAGTACACGGTGCGGGCGGCTGGGCTCGGACGTTCGCGGGATGGCCGCCTGGTTCGACTGGAACTCCGCCTTGTTGATTTGGGTGTATTCCGTCTCGATCAGGCGGCTTCCATTGTCAAAGGGTTCAAGATCGAAGCTGGCCCGCTTCAGTCAAAACGGAGTGCTGCCTGCTCCATGATGTCTGTGACCCCTGCGCGTCAGCTCCGAACCGGCCTCACGGGCATGCATGGTCCAGTCAAGGTAAGGTCGCATTGGCGCTTGAGGGCGCGGCGATGACCCCGACGGGGTCGCAGACATTAGAGGGCATCTCAATATAGTTGGCGTGAGAGGATCATGATGCAGGCGAGCTGGACGAACCCCAGGTAGTTCTTGGCATGGTGCTCATTACGCACCACTGCTCGTCTATAGTTGAATACCCAGGAGAACCGACGCTCGATCTTCCATCGACGGCAGTAGCGTCGCAGTTGGCGACCATCCTGTGTCGCCACTCTCCTACGTCCTTGACGGTATGGCGCGATCATTTTCACGCCCTTCTTGCGCAAACGCTCGTCAAGCGTGTCACTGTCGTAAGCCTTGTCGCCGATCACGCGTTTGGGTTTCACATACGCGCCTTGGATCGTTCGCGCGGCCAGCTTCACATCGTGGGTGCTGGCTCCGAAGGTCCGTATGGCGATAGGAAGACCATGAGCGTCTGCGACTGCCATGATCTTGACGCCCTCACCCTTCTTAGTCGGTCCAACGGCACGCCCCCTTTTTCACACTTGCGAAGGTGCCGTCGATGAAGCATTCTTCGATGTCGATCTTCCCTCGGTCCAACAGGTCCATGGCCAACTGATGGAGCACCTTGTCCCAGATACCGGCCTTGCACCACGCTGGAAAGTAACGATGACAGGTCTGGTAGGGCGGATAGCGCGCAGGCAGGTCCAACCAGGGAGCGGCCTGTTCGACACACCCACAGTATCCCGTTGAGCACCGCGCGCAGGTCTTGTCTTGGCCGCCCCCGCGGATCGCTCTTGGTGAACAAGCTCGCCAACGGTTCTTTCACTCGCTCCCATTGTTGGTCCCGGCAGTCCATGGAAGCTTTCCGCCAAACTCCACGCGCCGAACTTGGGGATCAAGTCCCCCTGCTTTGAGCTTCTCAAACCCGTGTTGTGCATGAGCCACGCCTCTCAACCAATATTGAGATAGGCTCTAGATCGCCAATTGGATTACCGCCCTGTGGCCTGGAGCAGGTTGGTGGCCTCGGTCGAATTCGGGTCGAGTTCGAGTGCGCGTTGCGCATCCGCCCTTGCTTCACTGGTGCGGCCCAGTTGATAGGCGCACACACCACGGAGCACATAAACCTGGGCGTCGTTGATTCGATGCTTGCCAATGGCCACATTGAGGTCGTCATAAGCGGGCTGATAACGGCCACCGCTGTAATTCAAACTGGCTCGGAACACGAATGAGGAAGATACCTTGTCATGACCGAGTTCGATTGAACGACTTAGGTCTGCAATGGCTCCCTCGGGGTCCGAGTACTGCTTCGCGGTTGCACGGTTGTGCAACATGAGGCCCGTTACGGGTCCAAGACCGATTGCCTTGTTGTAGTAGTACAGGCCTGAATCGGGTCGGCCAGCGAGAGTATGCGATGTGCCCAGTGCGTCGAAGAGGGCGGCACTGGCAGCTCCCTCTCTCAAAGCATCCTGGAATATGATTGAAGCAGCGTCGCCAGGGCCTCGATCCAATTCGTCCGCGGCATGCTTCCCGTACCAGGATCCCATGATGGTATATGCCTCGGCTGACGAGGGATAGCGCGCGATCACCTGCTCGAACAGAGAGCCGGTGTTCTGCCAGGCATCCGCTTGACTGCGCACGAGCGGAATCATGACCATTGAGGCGGATAGGACAATAGCGGGTCCCGTGAATCGCGGGAGCATCCATTTGCGAATCGCATGTTCCAGTCCGATCGCCAAAGCGTAGGCGAGGCCGATGTAAGGAAGGTAGGTGTACCGTTCAGCCATGATGGCGCGCCCAATCGGCAGGAACTGCAGCACCAAAGCGAGCCACACCAGGAAGAAGCCCGAAGCGAAGAAGAGCTCACGGCGCCTTTTGAACGAGCGGGCCATGGCGACGACGAAAGAGAGCATAACCCATGGGCCAATGGCATGAACGAGCGGATATTGAGAAATGGCCTCGTAGGGGTGCAGTGCGCTATGCCCTGACGGCCAGATGAACCGGAACAGGTACATCGTGAACCCAAAACTGGCGTTCTGGAGTCGGTCCAGCGCACTGGCGTCGCGCAGGCCATCGGGCGCAACGATCTGGCCTGGTCCGCGCTCGGTGCTGAGCCAGCCATGGAAATCGCCGCCGCCTTGGATATCGAGCGCCATGGCGCCGAAGAGCATCGAGATTCCGAACAGGGGCAGTTTCTCCAGCCAGGGGCGCAAGCGTGCAAGGGAGCGATGCTCATGATGATCAAGCATCAAGAGGACGAGCGGTAGCACGACGGCCATGGCCTTCGAAAGGCAAGCGAGTATGAAGAGCGAGCAACAAGCCACCAGCCAACCTGCGCCATTGCTGCGCAGCCAACGCAAATAGCTCAAGAGCGAGAGCAGTATGAAGAAGGCATGCATCACATCCTTGCGGGCGCTTACCCAGGCCACGGATTCCACGTGCATGGGGTGCAGGCCGAAGATCGCCGCGGTGAGCGCGGCTGGCAGCGTGCGGCCTTGCGAGAGCGACACGATGAAGAGGAAGACCAGGCAGGTATTGAGCATGTGCAGGCCAACGTTCGTGGCAATGAAGCCATAAGCCTTCATCGGCTTGTCATGCTGCCTAGGGCCGAACATGGCCCCGTTCCATGCAAGCGACATCATGGTCAAGGGGTGGTAGTTCATGGCCACGGGCATAGACCACAACTTCGTCAGGTACTCCCTGGACGGGTGCAGCACTTCTGGCCGCTGAGTGACGTAGGTGTGATCATCCCATTCCACGAAATCATTATCCAATGCCGGTCCATACGCAATCCAGACCGCCGCGCACAACAGGACTACGATTCCGATTGTTGGCCATGCGCTGAGCGAAGCCGAGATCTCTTCGGTCCTGATTGCCCGGTCTCGATTCGACCGCTTGTTGCGCTCTGGCATGGCCCAATACTAGGGATTCAAGCACGCAATCCATGCCGGAGCCAATATCCGCCAATCGCCTGGAGCGACTGCCACCTCGCTGAAGGTCCACGCAGGTCCTTGGCCGTGGTGGAGCAATACTGCATCATTTCGACTCTGATTCTAGCTTCGCTCGCATGAAGCTCTCCGATCTGCTTAGGAAGGCGCGCCATTCAGGGGCACACCGGTGGTTCGCGAATTTCCTGCTGCCGTGGCTGATCCCCTTCAATCGGCCGCACGGCTTCAAGGTGGTGCCGCTGAAGGACGGCGGTATGAGCGTGGCGATTCCCTATTGGCGCATCAACCGCAACCACATCAGGGGCATGCACGCTTGCGCGTTGGCCACGGCCGCCGAGATGTGCAGCGGCTTGGCGGTGATCGAGCGGCTCGACCCCAAGGAGTACCGCATGATCCTGCGCGAGCTGCGCATCCAGTACCGCTATCAGGCGAAGAAGCGCGTCATCGCCTCAGCTCCTGACCTCTCACGCGCCATCGAGGAGCAGGTGCTCACGCTCTTGCGCACGACCGGTTCCGTGGACTACACCAGCACCGTTGAACTGCACGACTCCGATGGCAATCACGTGGCCACCGGCACCGCAACCTGGCAGGTGAAGCCGTGGAGCAAGGTGCGGACGAAGGCATAGAGTGGCGCCATGCGGTACGGGCCGAACGCGCACTGTGGCTCAGGGGGCCTCGGGCGACGTGATCGAGCACTGCGGCCTGGATCCTTGCTAGAAGAGAGAGCCGACGCTCAATCAAGCACCGCACGCACGGTTCGCATTTCTGATGCTGAGCGGATGGAGATCGCGTAGGTGCCTGCGGTGATGTCCGCGAGGCCGATCACCACTCGAGACACGCCGATTGCCGTGACCACCGATTCGCGAGCCAGCGACCTGCCCAAGGCATCGGTCACGGTCAGCTCTACCGAATGCGACTGGGAGTCGCGCAATTCCAATTGCAAAGTGCGCGAAGCCCTGTCCAACGACGCATGGACGACCTCCAATCCTTCACCCGGAAAGGCCACAGCCACGACCGCGGAGTGATCGACACGGCCATCTTCATCAATCTGTTTCAACCGGTAGTAGGCCACACTGGTCGCCAAGGGCGCCCGGTCGGTGAATTCATAATCGGTTCGCTGCATCGCGCTTCCGTTTCCACGAAGGCTTACTAACTCATGGAAGGACGCAGCGTTGACGCTGCGCTCGACGATGAAGCGGACCTCATCGGCTTCCGCGGCTGCCGACCACTTCAGCAATACGTGCCCGGATGGGAGCGGGGTGGCTGTGAAATCAATGAGCTCTATCGGCAAAGGGTTGATCAGCGGGCAGATGTCGGAGACATCGACCATGGGCTCGACGGTGGTGAAGGGGATCGGGTTGCCGTTCAACCCGGAGGTGGAGCCTGGGCTCACGTCGGTCATCACCAGATCTGGTAACAGCTCGACAAGCGTGTTCGGGACCTTGCAAGGAATCAAGCCCTCGTGGTCGGTTTTCAGCAGCACGGTGCCGGCGAATTGCCTCTTGCCGGTGAGGATGTACCCACCATCGGAGGTGAGGCGCCCGCTGCGCGAACCCATGGTGGCCAGCCCGTCCCAGGTGTAAACGCGGCTCCATTGCTGGTCCAGGTCAGGGTCGGTCTTCAGCAGCTGGGCCTGATCGCCGAACTCTCCGTAGCCGCCCATGCCGTTGAAGAAGAAGCCGCCATCGGTGGTCTGCATCACGCTGGAGAAGCCGCTTTGGAACATCAGCATCGGGGCGGTCTCGTAGAATCGCGCATCGAGCAATGCGCCTGTCGCCGCCAGGCGCAGAGCGTACGGGTAATTGGTCTCGACCGGCTGGGACTTGTCCATGGAGCCCGCGATGAGCAGATCGCCGTTGGCGGCCTCGATCAGGTCCCTGCCAGTTGAATGCCGCAAGACGCTTGCCTGATGCGAGTACACTCTCGCCCACTGCACGGAGCCCGTGCCATCGGTGCGGATCACATAGACGCCCAGCGCCGTGGCGCCGATGGCAGTGCCCACGATGGCATAGCCGCCATCCGCGAGCTGCCGCACCACGTAAGAGAATGGCTCGCCCGTGATGAAATCGCGGATGGCCAGGTCGATGAGCCTTTCCCATTGCACGTTGCCCAAGGGATCTGTCTTGATCAACAGCACGTGCGTGGTGCCGGTCGCACTGACCGGTGCCGCATCATGGAAGCCCGAAATGACATAGCCGCCATCGCTGGTGGGCTGGACGCAGTGGGCCAGTTCGTCCTTGCCGGAATCGTAGATGCGGCTCCAAGTCACATGGCCCAGCGCGTCGGTCTTGATCAGCAGCACATCGTTGCTGTCTGGTGGCCAGGTCATATCGTGGTTGGCATGGCCGGTCACGATGAAGCCACCGTCAGGCGCAGGCTCCATCCAAGTGGCGATGGTCCGCGCATCAGCCCGGCTGTGGATACGCTCCCAGAGCAGATTGCCCGCGACGTCGGTCTTGAACAGGTGCACATGGGTGGTGGACAGGGGCGATAGCATGTGCCAATGCCAGTTCATGTACAGGTCAGTGCCGCCCGCCACCACGTAGTTGTTGCCTGAGGCCTCGCGTACCATGTGGCCTTCATAGCCCTTAGCGTATTTGCGCATGAAGGAGCTCTGCCCATTTCCAATGAGGATGAGACAGGAAATCGCGATGATGGACAGCGCGGAACGCATGGGCATCGAAGGCCTTCGGCGGCTTTCGTTAGACGCATGCAGGCCCGAGCCGTTGCGTCTCCCCTTGGTCCGTGGCCAAGGCCCTGCCCGATGTGATGAGAACGCGCGCGTTTCGTCATGGGCCCAATCCGTGTCAAGACCGCTCGGGTGCGAGCGGCCTCATGCCTGATCGCGGTGCTGGATGCCACCGGAGGTGCCTATCCCATCCGTTGAGATGCACGGCAACGATGAGGGGCAGTCGGCCAAGAAATGAGATGACCTAGCCCATATCGACCATGAAGCAAGCGTGCAGGAGACGCTGGACCGCTAGCGCTTTATGAGTCGCTTCGCCGTGCTCCAAAGCACCATGGCCAGCACCGCTCCGCTGAAGGCCAGTCCCATGTCCTTCTGCGCATCCCAGAGATCGCCTTGGGTGCCCAGGTAGGCCACGCCTTGCGCGGGGAAGAAGACATCGGCCACAGCCCATTCGATCAGCTCGTACGCCGCGCTGAAGCTCATGGTGATCTCCACCGGCAGCACCCAGCACACCCACTTCGGCCATTGGAAGTGGTTCATGAAGTAATCGCGCATGGGGTAGGCCAGCAGGAAGCCGAAGCTGAAGTGCACGATGCGGTCGTAGTGGTTGCGTTCGGTGCTGAACAGATCCTGCAGCCAATAGCCCAACGGGTTCTCGGCGTACGTGTTCATGGCGCCGTAGATGTGCAGCAGGATGTACACGAACATGAGCGTATAGCTGGCATCGCTGAACTTGAAGCGGCGGTGCGTGAGCGCCAGTCCTCCGATGAAGAGGATGGTGAGCGCGTTCTCCGTGATCCAGTTGGCCCGGTCGGTGGTGCCGATGAAGGAATAGGCCCACACGAGCAGGAACGCACCGAGGAAGGCCTTCAGCAAGGTGTTCTTACCAATGGGCGTACGCGCAGGGGAGGAGGCGGTGGTGAACATCATGGAATGCGTTACTGCTCCTCTTCCTCCTCCGCGCGCTTTTCTGGCGGCGCGCTGTTGAAGCGGTACGTCACGGTGATCGCGTACACCTGGTTCTGCGGACGAACAATGGGATCGAAGAGCCCGGTGCTCGACTGCCCGCGCACATCGAAGCCGAACCGGCGTCCTTCCAAGCCGAAGCCGAGGGTCACGCTGAATTGCGATCGGCGCCCGATATCGTCGATCTTGATGGGCTCGTCGTAGTTCTTCTCCCCGTTGAGGTAGCGTTGCTCACGGCCTTGTATGAACCAGCCGAGGCCGGGGCCGATCAGGATGAACATGCCGTTCGGCTTCTTGTCGGTGGAGACCTTCAGCAGCAGCGGCACCTCGACGTAGCGCATGGTGAGGATGGTGCTGGATCGGAGCGCCGGGTTGCGCACGTAGCTGCCCTTGGTCATCCAGAGCACTTCGGGCATGAAGGAGACCTGATCGTGCAAGCGCGCTTCCACATGCCAGCCGAACAGCGGCGCCGGCATCATGTCGGCCTTGCTGCCGCCGAAGACGCCGGGGCCGCGCGTGGCCAGGCCGAAACCGACGCGCGGGCCGTGTTGGGCATTCAGCCCGGTATTCAGC
>CAZFBP010000005.1:28347-31702 GCA_964517255.1 uncultured Chryseobacterium sp. | reverse complement strand
CACCTAACAACTGCCACCGATGGCAATGCGCTTATCGCAAGCGCACTCTGTGTTGGGTCGAGCAATATTGTTAGACATTACATGGCCAAGTTGGATGCCTCCGATGGCGCCATTCTATGGGAACGGATGTATGGCCCGGAATCGATCAACTCAACACTCTACGTTGTTCAAGAGGTGGTGCCATTCGGTGATCTAATTGGGGTCGGGTATGATCGGCAAGGGTCCGTTTACCATGGGACGCTGCTTCGAACAACGAGTACTGGCGATAGCCTTTGGATGCGGAATTATCTATACCAAGATAGTACTGTCAGTAATGGTCGAGGCATTCTCCGCGACGTGCAGCCCACCCCCGACGGCGGCTTCATCGCCGTGGGCATGGCCTTCTCCGGCGGAGGTTACAGCCAGGATGTTTGGGTGATCAAGACCGATAGCATGGGCTGCCTAGAGCCCGGCTGCCATTTGATCACGGGCATGGAGACGCAGATCACCAATTTGCGCGATGCGCTTACTGTTGCGCCCAACCCGGTGGCGCAAGGCGGCAGCGTGCAAGTGCGATTGCAGTTGCCGGAGGGCTTCGCGGTGCAAGGCGCATTGCGGCTTACACTCGTTAGCAGCGATGGGCGGGTGGTGCATGAAAAGGTCATTGCCGTAACCGGTCACTCCGCGCGGAGCGAAGGAGTCCCGTTGAGCCTTGACCGCACGCGCATGCCGGCGGGCCTTTACCATTTGCATGTGAGCGACGACACGCGCTGGATCAGCGGAGCGAAGCTGGTGGTGGAGTAGGGCATACCGCTGCCCGGCTACATTCGCCCCAGCGTCTGCCGTACGGCAGACGCCCACCACCCATGAAGGAGCAGTTCGAGCGCCTCGATGCGCTCACGGCCAAGGCACTGGAAGGCGGAGGCAAGGAGCGGATCGAGGGCCAGCACAAGAAGGGCAAGCTCACGGCGCGCGAGCGCGTGAACCTGCTGCTTGATGAGGGCAGCTTCCAGGAGATCGGCCAGTTGGTCACGCACCGCAGCAGCAACTTCGGGCTGGAGAAGCAGAAGTTCCTCGGCGATGGCGTGATCACCGGTTACGGCACCATCGAGGGGCGCCTGGTCTATGTGTTCTCGCAGGACTTCACCGTGCTGGGCGGATCGCTGGCCGAGGCGCACGCGCAGAAGATCTGCCGCGTGATGGACCTGGCCATGCAGAACGGCGCTCCGGTGATCGGTCTCAACGACAGCGGCGGCGCGCGCATCCAGGAAGGCGTGGTCTCCCTGGGCGGCTACGCCGACATCTTCTACCGCAACGTGCGCGCCAGCGGCGTGATCCCGCAGATCAGCGCGATCCTCGGCCCTTGCGCGGGCGGCGCGGTGTACTCACCGGCGCTCACCGATTTCGTGCTGATGGCCGAAGGCACGAGCTACATGTTCGTGACCGGCCCCAACGTGGTGAAGACCGTGACGCACGAGGAGGTGAGCAGCGAGGACCTCGGCGGGGCCTCGACGCACGCATCGAAGAGCGGCGTGGCGCACTTCACGGCCAGCAACGAGGTGGAGGGCATCAGGCAGCTGCGGCAGCTCGTGGAGTACATCCCCAGCAATTGCGAAGAGGAAGCGCCCGTGCATGCCTACACGCCAGGCGACGAGACACGGCCCGTGCTCGACACGATCATGCCGGATAATCCGAACCAGCCCTACGACATCCGGCAGGTGATGAACGCGGTGATCGATCCGGACAGCAGTTTGGAGGTGCATGCGGAGTACGCGCGCAACATGGTCATCGGCTTCGCGCGCGTGGCTGGCCGCACCGTGGGCTGCGTGGCCAACCAGCCCGCGGTGCTCGCCGGCGTGCTCGACATCGATGCCAGCATCAAGGCCGCGCGCTTCGTGCGCTTCTGCGATGCCTTCAACATTCCGCTGCTGGTCTTCGTGGATGTGCCCGGCTTCCTGCCCGGCACCGATCAGGAGTGGCGCGGCATCATCAACCACGGCGCGAAACTGCTCTACGCCTTCAGCGAGGCCACCGTGCCGCGCATCACCATCATCACGCGCAAGGCGTACGGCGGCGCCTACGACGTGATGAACAGCAAGCACATCGGCTGCGACATGAACTTCGCGTGGCCCAGCGCCGAGATCGCCGTGATGGGCGCGAAGGGCGCCGCCGAGATCATCTTCAAGGGCGAGATCGCCAAGGCCGCCGACCCCGCTGCCAAGTGGCAGGAGAAGGAGCAGCAGTACAAGGAGCAGTTCGCCAACCCGTACGAGGCCGCAGCGCGCGGCTATGTGGACGAGGTGATCCGCCCGTCGCAGACGCGCATCAAGGTGATGGCCGCCCTCGACATGCTGCGCAACAAAGTGGACAAGCTGCCGCGGAAGAAGCACGGGAACATCCCGCTGTAGGCGAAGGCGCGTTACGGTGCATGCCGTAGCGCGCCCGTGATGGACCGCAGCGCGCCGTTGCGCAGGGTGTCGCAGCTTTGCGCGGATGCGCCCCGCCCTACTCGTGCTCGCCTGCGGCCATGCGGCCCTCCTCGGGGCGCAATCGCCCGCGCTCGACAGCCTCTTGCGCGTGCTGACGAACCAGCAAGGCGCGCAGCGCGTGCGCACCCTCGGTGAGCTGCAGTGGGAGATGGGCTTCAGCGATGCGCAACGGGCGCTGGCCTTCGGCAAGGAGGAGTTGCGCCTGGCGGAGGGCCTGAACGATAGCGCGCTCACCGCGCAGGCCGCGAACGACCTGGCCATCACGGAGTACCGGCTCGGCCGTCACCGCGCCGCGATCGACCTGAACAAGCGCGCCCTGCGCATCCGCGCCACGCTGCGCGATTCGGTGGGCATGGCCGCCTCGCACAGCAAGATCGGCGTGGCCTGCACCGACCTGATGGAGTTCGATTCCGCCCTCGTGCACAACTACGCGGCGGCCAGGATCTACGCGTCGCTCGGCGACGTGCTCCGCTCCGCGCAGGTGCGCGGCAACATCGGGCACCTCTACCAGTTGATGGATGACCTTCCGGCGGCCGAGCGCATCACGCGCGAGACCGTGGCCATCCTGCGCGGCCAGGACAGCGACTACGCCCTGGCCGCCGCCATCGGGCAGCTATGCCAGGTGCTCCAGCACATGAACCGGCACGAAGAGGCATTGGCCGCAGGCCAGGAGGCGATGGTGCTGTATGAGAAGGTGGGCTCGAAGATGGATATGGCCAACCTCAACAACGAGATGGGCCAGGTGAGCCGGCATCGCGGCGACCATGCGGCGGGCCTTGCCTACTACCAGAAGGCCCTGGCCCTCGGTGAGGAATCGGGCGACCTGAATGGCGTGGCCACCTACGCCCTCAACGTGGCCAAGGCGCTGATCGACCTGGGAAGGCCCA
>CAZFBP010000005.1:4149-28247 GCA_964517255.1 uncultured Chryseobacterium sp. | reverse complement strand
GTGGCCACCTACGCCCTCAACGTGGCCAAGGCGCTGATCGACCTGGGAAGGCCCACGGAGGCGCTGCCGCTGTTCGAGCGCAGCGTGGCGCTCTGCCGCGCCGAAGGATACCACGACCAGCGCATGTCGGCCTTAGCGGGCTGGATCGCCGCCCTGGAGCGCACGGGCGACCTAGGCGGCGCCTTGGAGCGGCAGCGCGAGCTCATCTCGCTGCGCGACAGCGTGTACAACACGCAGCGCCTCGCCGCGCTGAGCGACATGCAGGTGCGCTATGAGACCGAGCGCACGGAGAAGGAACTCGCTGAGGAACGCCAGCGCGGCCTCGAGCAGGAGAACCGGATCGTGCGGCAGCGGCTCTGGATCGCGGTATCCGTGGGA
Source organism: uncultured Chryseobacterium sp. (assembly GCA_964517255.1). Classification (GTDB taxonomy): domain Bacteria; phylum Bacteroidota; class Bacteroidia; order Flavobacteriales_F; family PHOS-HE28; genus PHOS-HE28. Next base: position 27,869 of record CAZFBP010000005.1, on the reverse strand, counting down.
GCCGCGCTGCTGGCGGCCCTGGCGGCCTGGCTGCTGACCGCACGGCAGCGCGCGCGCCTCAAGAGTGAGCGAGACGCTGCGGTGATCGCAGAGCGCGAGCAGGGGCTGAAGGCGATGGTGGAGAGCACCGATGCCGAGCGTGAGCGCATCGCGCGCGAGCTGCACGACGGCGTGGGCCAGCTGCTCACCGGCCTGCGCATGCGCGTGGAAGCCGCATCGCGCCAACAGCCCGCGCTGGCCGACCTGCTCACCCTGGCCGACGATGCCAGCCGCGAGGTGCGCGGCATCGCCCACCGCATGATGCCGCGCGCGCTGGGCGAGCTGGGCCTGGCGCCGGCCATCGCCGACATGCTCGAGAAATCGCTGAAGCTCCCCGGCATGCGCTTCACCTTCGAGCACTTCGGCCTCGATGGGCGCCTGCCCGTGCCTGTGGAGACCGGCGCCTACCGCATCGCGCAGGAGCTGGTGAGCAACATCATCAAGCACGCGCAGGCGCATCAAGTGAACGTGCAGCTCATGCGCAACAAGGGCCACCTGATCCTCATCGTGGAGGACGATGGCATCGGTTTCGATCAAGGGGGCGTCCGTGCGGGCATGGGCCTGAGCGGACTGCGCGACCGCGCCCGCGTGCTGCACGGGACCTTCGGCATCAGCTCCATCCCGGGCGCGGGCACCGTGGCCACCTTGCGCGTGCCGCTTTCCAACGGAAATTCGCGAACGCCATGAGCAAGACCATCCCCGCCATCCGCGTGCTGCTGTGCGATGACCACCGCGTGATCACCGAAGGCCTGCGCGAGCTGCTCGCCGGATCCGAAGGGATTGAGTGCATCGGCGAGGCGCGCTCGGGCGTGGAGGCCTTGCAGCTGCTCGATCACCTGCGCGCCGACGTGCTGCTCACCGACCTCGACATGCCCCAGATGGACGGCTACCAGCTCATGGAGCGCGCCAAGGCGAAGCATGCTGGCCTGAAGGCGGTGGTGCTCAGCATGCACGATGAGCCCGCACTGGTGAAGCGCGCCATGGAACTGGGCGCCGACGGCTACCTGGTGAAGAGCGCCGGCCGCGAAGAGGTGCTGCTGGCGATCCGTGAGGTGCACGCGGGGCGCACGCATTTCGGCAGCGGCGTCATGGAGGCCTTCCTGAAGGAGGGCGCGCAGGTGCAGCAGGGCACCGCGCTCCTGAAGGAGCTCAGCGAGCGCGAGGTGGAAGTGCTGGCCGCGCTGGCCGAAGGGCTGGGCAACAAGGAGATCGGCGAGAAGCTCTTCATCAGCCCGCGCACGGTGGACACGCACCGCACCAATCTCATGCGCAAGCTCGATGTCCACAACGTGGCCGGGCTGGTGCGCATCGCGATCAAGGCCGGCCTGGTGCGCTGATGGGCACGGAAGGGCCGGGCACTGAGAAGCCCGGGTTACGGCCCGGGCTTCTCATGCGCGCCATCGGCTTACGGGCCAACGGCGATCGATGCGGTCATTCCTTGAATCCGACCAGGATGGCCACGCAGCCCAGGTGCGTCATCTCGCTCTTGGCCCTGCTGGGGATCCAGACCACCAGCCGCATCTGCGTGGTGCTGGCGGCCTTGAAATCGAACTGCGGCTTGGGCTCGTCGGCCAGGCTCTCGAAGACGATGCGGTTGTTCTGGTCAACCAGCTTCCAGTTCACCTCGCCGAGGATCTGGTGAACGCACACCATCACGCGGTACTCCTGCCCGCTGTAGAAGGTGAGGGCCACTTCGGCCTCATCGCCGGGGGCCAGCTGCGCGCCGTTGAAGGTCTCGTTGAATTTGTAGGGCGCGAGGCCGGGCACGCACTTGTTCTTCGCGAACGATTTGCACTGGGCCTGCGCGCCGCCGGCGGTGAGGAGCAGACCGGCGGCCAGCAGGGCGGTGGCGATGGCTTGGCGGAGCATGGCGGCGGTCAGTTGATGTAGGTGTTGCGGATGGCGGCGGCCTTTTCCGTGATGGCCTTGAGCTGTGCGTCGGTGAGGGTCGCGGGGCCGCTCTCGGCACCGATCACCGTGACGCCGTTCTCCTGCGTGGTGGTGGTGGTGCCGCCGCCGGCCTGCACATCGGCATAGAGCGCGGCCAGCGCGATCAGGTCGGCGCGCACACCTGTGAGCGTCTCCTCCTCGCCGTAGGTGGCCAGCAGGGCGTTGATGTCGGTGAGCGAGAGCTTCTGCTCGGCGATGCGCTGCTTGAGCTCAGCGCTGGGGTTGGTGCCGGCCACTTGGGTGGCGATGTAAAGGCCCTCCACCCAGCCGCCGGCGATCATGAGCGCACTGATGTTCTCACGATCGTTGGTCTTCAGGTACCGGTCCATCTCCCAGTAGGTCTCGCTGATCACGTCCATGAGCTTCTCGCGGTCGTTCTGGTTCTCCTCCATCAACTGCATGGTGCTGTCGTTGAAGGCGCTGGTCACGCCCAGCTTATCGGCCAGGCGGCGCGCGCAGCTGGTGTAGAACATGGTCTCCTGCGTGTGGCTGAACACGTTGGCGTAGCTCAGGTCGGCGCCATAGACGCCCAGGTTCAGGGCCTGCTTGCTGGCGGCGGTGTACTTGTCCACGTTCTTCACGTCGTTGAGGATCTTGCCGTTGTAAGCGGCGCCGGCCTTCTTCAGCAGAGCGGCCGTCTCCATGGGCGAGGGGATGCTGTAGAAGATCTTCTTGGTGCGGCCCAGGCGCTCGCTCTGGGCCAGGCTGTCGGCGTTGGGGGCCTGGAGCGTGTCCTGCGGCTGCTCGGTGCCGCCGCAAGCGGCCAGCAGCAAGGCCACGGCGATCGGCAGGATCGTGCGCGGGTGGGGCATGTTCAGCATCGGGATGAGTGCGGGAGAAGACCGCTTCAAATGTCCCGTTGCTCCCCGTGGCGATCAGTGCGCCTCCAGCCAGTTTTTCCCCAGCGCCATGTCAACAACGAGCGGCACGGCCAATGGCATCGCGCCTTCCATGCGGTCGCGCAAGGGAATAGATCTCTATGGGGCCTTTGCACAATCAGGCATATTTCTAGCTTTACATTCAATTTCAAACACCATGAAATTCACGCTTCACGCTTCACGCTTCACGCTTCACGCTTCACGCCTCACGCCTCACGCCTCACGCGCGATCGTGCGCGGCGCTGACCGCCACAATCCTGGGCGCAGTGTCGTTCGCCCAGAGCCCCTTTATTCCGCCCGACCTCTACGGTGAGAGTTACAAGGAAAGCTACGCGCTGATACCCAACGAAGGCCAGGTGGCAGATGTGAACGGGAACCCGGTCAGCGCCGTCAAGGCGTACACGCAAGGCTCGCTTCCGCAGCTCTTCATGCTCCAGAATGCCGAGATGTCCATCGCATGGAACAGCGTTGACACCTTGGACACGACGCTTGACACGCTGTGGAGCTTGATGCTTAAGCCCTACGGTGAAGCCGCGAACTCGAATGTGGAGCCCTGGCTCTACTCGGAGAAATCGAGCTTCGAGAATTTCTACCTGCCGCAATGCCAGAATGGAGTGCTGGAGGTGTACGGATACAATCATGTTGTCTATGAGGACATCTTCCCATTTATTGATCAGCACCTCTACAGCGGGCCACGTGGCTGGAAAATGTCCTTCGTGATCCGACCGGGCGGCAACCCGGCTGATTTGAGGTACAAGTTCGAGGGACAGGACAGCTTGGGTGTGGATGTCTGGGGATTTCTGAGGGTGGTGCTGGAGGAAAGGTGGATCGTGCTTCCCGAAGCCGTGGCTTATCAGGTCGATGATACGGGAAACATCATCCCGCTGAACTGGACGGCCGACTATACCGCATCGAACAACAGCGGAACCTTTGGTTTCGTGGTGGATGCGTACGACGACACCAGAACCTTGATTCTGCACATCGGCTTGCCGCCCATGATGGGAGGTGGCCCTCAGACCCCGGGCACCTGCTGGAGCACCTATTGGGGCGGACAGGCCTTCAACCAAACGCAAGACGTGGCCACCGATAAGGACGGGAATCTCTTTGTGACCGGAGAGACGAATTCGCCCTTCGTCACCTTCCCTGGGAATCAGCCAGGATTGCTTTTGTATTTCGGGGCACGGACTATCGCGCTTTCAAAGGTTCGCCCGGACCATGCTCCGGATTGGACAACCTATTACGGTGCGAATACGATGGCGCTTTGGGTGCATGATGTGCTCCCAGACGACATCGATCAGGTGTACATCGTCGGCAGATGCTTTTTCTCGTTTATGCTGCCGCAAGTAGGCGTCACATATCCATGGAGTCAGGGTGCCGATGGATACGTCGCTCGTTTCGATGCGACAACTGGTGTCATGGATTGGTCCACCGGATTCAACACCATACTTGGTGGCGCGATTGATCTGGACGACGACCAGTTGGTTGTGACGGGTTACACGGCGCTTCCCTCCATCTTCGAGCCACCGACGCAACCACCGGGATCAACTTACTATCCCCACTCCACAGGCACCGCGCACGAAGCATACGTGGCCAAGTTTAGGCTGACCGGCGACTTGGAGTGGAGCACCTACTTGGGCGGGACCGGATGGGACCAAGCTTGGGCTGTGGCTGCCGGGCACGGCCAGATCGTGGTTGCGCTGAGGACCACGAGTGACGACATCCCATTGCTCACGCCAACGAGCGGGAACCCATACGCCCAGACCTACGGTGGGAGCAATGGCAGCATGACTTGCTACCTGTACCGGTTCACGGCCGATGGGCTGCACGAATGGGGCAGTTATTACGGCGGCTCCGGTGCGGAGACCGTTTACATGCAATGCGTGGCCATTGATCCGATGGATGGCGAATTCGCAGTGGTCGGCAACACCGTGAGTGATGACCTTCCGATTGTTCCAGGTCCTGGCTGGTTCATCGGCAGCTTGGGGAGCAACCCTACGACCGTAGGGTCCTTCGCGACCCGGTTCAGCGGTCAGGACGATGCCTTGCTCTGGTCCTCTTACCTGCGCCCGAGCAATGCCCCGGATTACGTGGGGATCCACGCACGGATTCCGCGGTACGGCACGAACAAGAACCTATACATCGGGGGGTTCGCGGACTCCGACCTTTTCCCGTGGGTGCAGGAACCGAACCTGTACTACTCGCAAACGCTGCTGAACGACAGGGACGGCTTCGTCCTCTGGCTGGACCACCTCAACACCTTGCGGTGGGCCACCCTGTTCGGCGGTGCACAGGATAATTTCGAGGAGAACATCGTCTCGATGGCGTACGACCGAACGTACGCTGTGCTCTACGCAACGGGTTACACCACGGCGAACGTAGCGTCTGGCCAGTTCTTCCCGCTCACCGATCCAGGGTTCCCTGCCTACTTCAGGTCCATTGCTATCGATCCACAAGACAGCTTCATCTCAGCGTTCTGCATGGGCACCTTCACGCCCATGAACGAAATGAGCCTCCCTGCGCGAGTGGAGCGGCTGCATTGGTTGGGTGGCGACCTGGTGAATTGCGTGGGCTTCGAGGCTGGTTCATACGAAATCGCGGTGGTGGACATGCTTGGACGAGTGGCGTACAGCAGAACAATCGGCATTCCGAGCAGCAGCGGACAGTTGTTGCGGATGCCGCCATTGGCAACGGGTATCTACAGCGTTTCCATTGGCGCCGCTGCCGCACGCGTACGTATCGAACCTTGACCTATGCCTCACCGGCTCATTGCAATTGCAGCGGGACTTGTTGCCTGCGCCGATGGCATGGGGCAATCCGTCTGGCATGACCTTGACCTGCCAAGATGCCCGTTCGTCCAGTTCATCTGCGAGGATTCGAATAACGGCGATATTTTCCTCTCCGGCTTTCATAGCCAGAACACCTCGTGTGGACCGAATTCGTGCGACCTATACAGAAGACAAAACGGCGTTTGGGATTCCTTGGCGACCATTCCCGGCACGGTACGCGAGCTGATAGTCTGGCGCGACACCGTGCTCATCTGCGGAGGGTTCTTGACCGAGCCCGAGATGACGGTTGTTTATTACGCCGACGGACAACTCTTGCCCTACGGGGAATTAAACTCCTCGGTTCGGAGACTTCGTGTGATAGAAGACACGCTGTGGGCGGTCGGAACATTTACGGCGGCAGATGGCGAGGCAGCCAATGGTGTGGCGAAGCGCATTGGCTCACGATGGGTGCCTGTTGGCGTCATGCCTGGGAGTAATGTGTCAATCTTTGATGTGATCAAGTTCCAAGGAGAGTTGATTGCAGTTGGCAACGGTCAGATGGTGAACGGTCGCCGCGGAATCTACCGACTCGAGGATGGTGTTTGGCAGGTGATGGGCGACGCACTGCAAGATCTCGTCTCGCAAGCAGCGATCTTGTCGGTTTACCAGGATTTGCTCTACATCGGCGGATCGATTAGGCAGGGTGCCGCGAATGCAGGCCACGGCCTGATCGCATGGAACGGAAGCGAGTACCTGAACGTGGGCGGCGGCCTGACCTGGGGGTTGAATGACTACTACACGCTCACCGGCGTGACAACGCTTGAAGTGCGCGATGGCCTGCTATACGCGGGCGGCGGCTTCTTCTATGCGGGCGACCAGGCCACACAGGGCTTGGTGACCTGGGACGGCACGCGCTGGTGCGATGTGCAAGGCGACTTCATGGGGCCGCAGGGCGGGTACTACGTGAACGACATGGCCTTCGCCGATGACAGCCTCTACGTAGCCAGCGGCCCCGAGGTGGACGGCATGCAGGTGGACTTCGCGGTGGCCGCCGCCGTGAGCGATCTGCCCGGTGCATGCCAGGATACCTGTGTGCCCGATGGCTCCGGCATGGCTCTGCAAGTCTCCATCGCACCCAATCCAGCTTCGAGCGTGCTTACCATAGCTGCAAAAGGTCAAATCACCGTGAGCATCTTAGATGCCTTGGACCGTGTGGTGTGGAGCGGGAGCACTAATGCGAGCGCAACCGTGGATGTGTCGGCCTGGCCCGCAGGACTCTACACGGCGCGCTCTGTGGGCGCCGCAGTTAAGCTCATCGTGGCGCGCTAGTGCTTTTTGCGTCGCCGTGGGCAGGTGGGGCTCAGTGGGCCTCGAGCCAATTGCGCCCCAGCGCCATGTCAACAACGAGCGGCACGGCCAATGGCATCGCGCCTTCCATGCGGTCGCGCACCAGGGTCTTCAGTTCATCGGCCTCATCGTTGTGCGCGTCGAACACGAGTTCGTCATGCACCTGCAGCAGGAGCTTGCTCTTCATGCGGCGCTGCTTCAGCTCGCGGTGGATATTCACCATGGCCACCTTGATGATGTCGGCGGCGGAGCCCTGCATGGGTGCGTTGATGGCCACGCGCTCGGCCTGGGCGCGCACGGTGTTGTTGGCGCTGGTGATGTCGGGGAGGTAGCGGCGGCGGCCCATGAGGGTCTTGATGAAGCCGTTCGTGCGGCAATAGCCGATCATCTCGTCCATGTAGTTGCGCACGCCCGGGAACTGCGCGAAGTAGTCGTCGATGATCTGCTTGGCTTCCGCGCGCGGGATGCCCAGGTTCTGCGAAAGGCCGAAGGCGCCCTGCCCGTAGGCGATGCCGAAGTTCACCGCCTTGGCGCGGCTGCGCTGCTCGCGCGATACGGCGGCGATGTCCACGTTGAAGACCTTGGCCGCGGTGGCCGCGTGGATGTCGAGCCCGTGGCGGAAGGCTTCCTGCATGTTGCGATCGCCGCTCATGTGCGCGATGATGCGCAGCTCGATCTGCGAGTAATCCGCGCTGAGCAGTTGGTGGTCCGCATCGCGCGGCACGAAGGCCTTGCGGATCTCGCGGCCCTTCTCGGTTCGGATGGGGATGTTCTGCAGGTTGGGGTCGTTGCTGGCCAGGCGGCCCGTGGCTGCCACGGTCTGCAGATAGCTGGTATGCACGCGGTGCGTGACGGGGTCGGCGGCTACCGGAAGCGTATCCACATACGTGCCCTTGAGCTTTCGCAGGCTCCGGTAGTCGAGGATGAGGGGCACCACGGGATGCGCGTTGCTGAGCCCTTGCAGGATGTCCTCGCTGGTCTGGTACTGCCCGGTCTTCGCGGTCTTCTTGATGGTATCGCCGCCGAGCTTGAGCGTCTCGAAGAGCACATCGCCGAGCTGCTTGGGCGAGTCGATGTTGAATTGGACGCCGCTGCTCGCGTGGATGGCTTCCTGCAAGCGGATCAGCTCCGTGCCCAGTTCCTCGCTGAATTGCTTGAGCGCGGTGATGTCGATGCGGATGCCCTCGGTCTCCATGTCGGCCAGCACGTGCACCAGCGGCATCTCCACCTCGTTGAAGAGCGCTGTCACTTCATCCTGCGCGAGCAGCGGCTCGAAGGTCGAAGCCAGTTGCCAGGTGATGTCGGCATCCTCCGCGCTGTATTCCTTCACGGCGTTGAGGTCGGCATCGCGCATGCTCTTCTGCACCTTGCCCCTTCCTTTCTCACCGATGAGCGTTTCGATGCCCACCGGGCGGTAGCCGAGGTAGGCCTCGGCCATGTCATCCATGCCGTGCTTCTGCTGATCGGGTTTCAGCAGGTAGTGCGCCACCATGGTATCGAAGAGCGGGCCTTTCACCTCCACGCCGTAGCGCGCCAGCATGCGGATGTCGTACTTGGCGTTCTGCGCCACCTTGCCGATGGCCTGGTTCTCCAGCACCGGCTTGAAGATGTCCACGATGCGTTGCGCCTCGGCGCGATCCGTGGGCACCGGCACGTAGTAGCCCTCGTGCGCCTTCCAACTGAAGGCGAGGCCGACAAGCTCTGCCGTGCGCTCCTCGGTTCCGGTGGTCTCGGTATCGAAGCAGAAGCGCGGCTGCTTCTTCAACTGCGCCGCGAGCATGTGCATCTTCTCGCTCGTGTCCTCCAGCAAGTAACGGTGCGGCACCGTGTCGATGTTGGCGAACTCCCTCAGCTCGGTGCTGCCATCGGCATTCACGGTGGCGCCGAAGAGATCCACTTGGCCCGGTGATGGAACTGCATTCTTCACTTCCCTTGCCTCCTTGCTTTTCCCAACGTCAGCGCCGCCGGGATCGGCAGGCGCGAGCACGCGTGCCACGAGCGTCTTGAACTCCAATTCACTGAACACTTCCATCACCTGGTCCTTGTCGGGCGGATCGAGGCGCAGCGCATCGTGGTCCAATTCCACCGGGGCGTTGATGTTGATCGTCGCGAGCTGCTTGCTCATGCGGCCCTGCTCCGCGAAGGCGATCACGTTCTCCTTCTGCTTGCCCTTGAGTTGCTCCACGCCCTCGATCACGCCTTCGAGCGAACCGAACTGCTGCACGAGCTTCATGGCGGTCTTCTCACCGATGCCTGGGATGCCGGGGATGTTGTCCACGGCGTCGCCCATGAGACCGAGGATATCCTTCACTTGCTCGGGACTGCTCAATCCGCCCCAGCGTTGGCAGATCTCCTTGGGCCCGAGCTTCTCGGGCGGGTCGCCTCCGCGTCCCGGCTTGTACATGATGATGCGCTCGCTCACCAATTGTCCGAAGTCCTTGTCTGGGGTCACCATGAAGGTGGTGTAACCCTCGAGCTCGGCCTTCTTGGCGAGGGTACCGATCACATCATCGGCCTCGTAGCCGTCGCTCTCGAGGATCGGGATGCGTAGGGCTTCGATGATGCGGCGGATGTACGCGAGGTTGCTGCGGATGTCATCGGGCATCTCCTCTCGGTTGGCCTTGTAGTCGAGGAGGGTCTCGTGGCGCTCGGTGGGCGCGGCGGTATCGAAGACCACGGCGATGTGGGTGGGCTTCTCGCGCTTGATCAGGTCGAGCAGGGTGGTGGTGAAGCCGAAGGCGGCGCTGGTGTTGAAGCCCTTGCTGTTGATGCGCGGTGTCTTGATGAAACTGAAATAGGCGCGGTAGATGAGCGCGAAGGCGTCGAGAAGGAAGAGGCGCTTGTCCGCTGCAGCGTTGGCGGGGCTCTCGGTTGCCGGGGAATCGGACATGGGGGCAAGGTAGCGGCGGCTGGGAAGCCCATCGGCGCAGGCGCAATGGCCCCAGCAGGCGTGGCGTCACCCCCTAGCTTCGGCCCCATGAATCGGCGCACCCGGCTGGTCTTGGCAGGCATCGTGCTGACGGTGGTGGCTTGCACGCACGATCCCGCCGACTGGGTGGAGCCGCCTTCCGTATCCACGGGCGTGGCGGTGAGCATGGATCTGGACCAGGTGCCCTACCCCGTGCTCTCGCAGTACAATTTCTTCACCGGCAGCATGGCCGCTCAGCAGCCCAATGCGGGCGTGCTGCCCTATGATGTGATCACCCCGCTCTTCAGCGATTACGCGCACAAGTTCCGCTTCGTGTGGATGCCTGCCGGGACGAGCGCCGAATTCGCCGGGGAGAATGTGCCGCTGGAATTCCCCGACGGGGCGGCGCTGATCAAGACCTTCTACTTCGACAACGTGCAGCCCGCAGGCGCGCGGCGCCTCGTGGAGACACGGGTGATGATCAAGCGCGCCGGGCAATGGCTCTTCGCCGATTACGTGTGGAACGCGCAGCAGACCGAGGCGCACCTCGACCTCAACGGGAGCTTCACGCCCATCATCTGGCGCGATGATGCCGGCGTGGATCACGCGCAGAACTACCGGATCCCCGCGTGGGCCGAGTGCTTCACCTGCCACAAGCAGAATGATGTGGCCATGCCCGTCGGACCCAAACTGCGCAACATGGCGCGCATGGTGGACTACCCCGAGGGTCCGCGCGAGCAGATCGGGAAGTGGGTGGAGACGGGCTACTTGCAGAGCGGCTTCCCCGCGCCGGTGCCAGTATCGCCATGGAACGACCCCTTCACCTCGCTCAACGACCGTGTGCGGGCCTACGTGGACATGAACTGCGCGCACTGTCATGCCGAGGGGAAGCACTGCGACTACCGCCCGATGCGCTTCGCCTGGCAGGAGACCGTGAACCCGGTGAACCTGGGCGTGTGCGTGGAACCCGAGGATCCCTTGCCCGACGAGCCTCAGCTCACCTACATCGTGGCGGCCTCCAACACCTACCGAAGCATGCTGCTGCACCGCATCTCCAGCACCGACGAGGCCGTCAGGATGCCACTCTTAGGACGTTCCGTGGTGCATGAGGAAGCGGTCCAGTTGTTCACGGATTGGATAAACTCGCTGCCCGGACCCTGCAACTAAACCAGAACACCCATCTTGCCCGCATGAAGCACCTTAACGCCCTGGCCCTGCTTGCCTTCCTGCCCATCGCGCAGACCCGAGCGCAGAACACCTGCGCCACCCCGCTCGCCATCACTGCAGGGGTCGTTTACACGGTGGATACCGTGGATGGCCCCGATGTGCCCCTGCCCGTGTGCAGCAGCGGTGGCACCGGCGCCACTGCTGGTGAATGGTACCTGTACACCGCCACTGATTACCTCACGGTGACCGTGAGCAGTGACTTGGTGCAGAATGGCAACACAGATACGCGCGTACAGGTGTACACCGGTGCCTGCGGCAGCCTCACATGCATCATGGGCGACGACGATGGCGGCGCCGGCCTGCTCACCTTGGGCCTCTTCAACGCCTATCCCGGCGAGACCTATCTGATCGCGTGGGATAACCGGTACTCGAGCCTCAGCTTCGACTTCACAGTGACCACCCAGCCCTGGGACCCCACGGCCATCGGCTTCACCAGCCAGACCATTGCCACCAGCGGCAGCGCCTACGCAGCCGTTGACATGACCAACGACGGGTACGACGATGTGATCTCGGTGACGGCCACCAACATCCGCATCCATCATCAGCAGACCGACGCGACTTTCGTGATGACGGATCATGTGACCACCACCGCCGACTTCACCCCGAGCTGGAGCATGGCCGCCGGCGACATCGATGCCAACGGGTACCTGGACCTGCTCTACGGCGGAGGAAGCGGCGTCACCTTCATGTACGCCAGCAGCGACGGCACGGCCTTCAACGAGGTGAGCGGCCCGCAGTACGTGTTCTGCCAGCGCAGCAACATGGTGGACATCAACAACGATGGCAACCTGGATGCCTTCGTTTGCCACGATGTGCAGCCCAACGTGTACTACCTCAACGACGGGCTCGGCAACCTCACCTTCTACCAGGGCGGACTGGGCGACACCCCGGACGGCGGCAACTACGGCAGCATCTGGATCGATTTCAACAACGACCACGCCATCGACATGTTCATCGCCAAGTGCCGCGGTGGATCACAGGTGCCGGCCTCGGTGGATCAGATGCACCGCAACAACGGCAACGGGACGTACACGGAGACGGCCACTTCCTTGAACCTGGCCGATTACCAGCAGAGCTGGAGCAGCGCTTGGGCCGACTATGACCTCGATGGCGACATGGATGTGCTGATCGGCGCGAGCTCCTTCGCCCAGGGCGGCCACAAGCTCATGCGCAACGATGGCAGCTCCTTCACCAATGTCACCACGGGCTCGGGCTTCGATGTGTTCAGCGGCACCAGCATCGAATGGGTGTGCCACGATTTCAACAACGACGGCTGGGTGGACATCCTCGGCGCGGCCAACACCATCCACTTCAACAACGGCGACATGACCTTCACGCCGATCGCCACCACCGCCAGCAGCGGCCCCATCGCCGACCTGAACCACGACGGCTTCCTGGACGTGGTGAACGGCGGCACCCTGCGCATGAACACCGGCAACAACAACAACTGGCTGCGCGTGAACCTGCACGGCACCTTGAGCAACATCAACGGCATTGGCGCGCGCGTGGAGGTCACCAGCGCATTGGGCACCCAGATGCGCGACGTGAAGAGCGGCGATGGCTTCCGGTACATGAGCTTCCTGGGCGCGCACTTCGGCCTGGGCCCCAACCCGGCACGCGACCAGATCGCCATCACCGGCGACTTGAGCGGTGCCACCGCCATCGTGCTCGATGGCGCTGGCCGCGTGGCCATGCGCCAGAGCGTGGCCAACGGCCGCCTGGATGTGGCCGGCCTTGCGACGGGGGCCTATGTGGTAAAGCTGCTGACACCAGCGGGTGCCTGGCAGGGCCGCATCACGAAGCTCTGAGCATATCCATTGGCTGGAAGGGTCCGTGGCCGAGCGGCCACGGACCCTTCGCTATTGCGCCCTTCGCCGGCAACAAGCCCCTATTGGCTCCTTGCGCGCCGTTGCCCGGACGGCGTTCGGAGCAGGCGGCTATATTTACTCGTGCTAAGCCCTTGGCCGGGGGAGCACAAGAGGCTCATGAACGCCGTTGCCCGCACCTCGATCGCCTTGGCGATGGTTTCTTATTGCAGCGTGGTGCGCGCCGACCATTTCTCCGGAGCCACCATCAGCTACGAGTGCCTCGGGAGCAATCAGTACCGCGTGAGCCTCGACCTCTACCTCGATTGCGCAGGAGTGCCGATCACCCCGCACACGCTCACCTTCAGCAATAATTGCGGGGTGTCCTTCTCGTTGGCCAATCTCAATCCGGTGTCGGTCACGGAGGTGTCGCCCTTGTGCCCGAGCCAGATGGCCAACAGCACCTGCAACGGCGGCACGCAGCCCAGCTTCAAGAAGTACCGCTTCCAGTCCACACTCTTCCTCTCGCCGTGCAACAAGTGGACGATCAGCTGGTACACCTGCTGCCGCAACACCACCCAGAACGTGCAGAACGCGCCCGGCCTCTACGCGGAGGCCACCTTGAACAACGCCGGCGGCTTCTGCGACAGTTCACCGTTGTTCAACGACGTGGGCATCCCTTACGTGTGCGTGAACCAGCCCGCTAGCTACAGCCTAGGCGCTGTGGACCCCGATGGGCATGCCATGAGTTTCAGCCTGATCGCCGCGCGCCTCGCCACCCCGGCGCCCACCGCAGTGATCTACCAGACCGGCTTCACCGCGACACAGCCCATTCCGGGCATTGCGATCAACCCGATCACCGGCCAAATCAACTTCCTCCCCACGGCAACAGGCTACTATGTGGTGGTTGTGGAGGCCAGGTCCTTCAACGACAGCGGCGCACTCATCGGCACGGTGATGCGCGACCTGATGTTCGCCGTGATTGCCTGCGACGGCATCGCGCCGCAGACCGCAGGGCTGAGCAACGGTACCAACGGCGTCTCGTTCTCGGCAGCATCGTTCGTGGCCTGTTCGGGCAACAACTTCTGCCTCACGCTCACCTTCGCCGACCCCAACCCGGCGCAGAGCATCGCGATCACCTCCAATGTTGTGGCCATGCTGCCCGGCTCCACGCTATCGCTCAGCGGCACCAACCCTGTCACGGCCACCCTGTGCTGGACCGCCACGGCCGCCAGTTACCCGCTAGGCGTCACCTTCCAGGCCACGGATAACGCGTGCCCCATCGCGAACTCCAGTTCCTTCGCCGTTACCGCGATGGACTGCGCGTACCTCCCCGTGGAACTGTTCGGCTTCGAGGCGGAGCCGGCGGCTGAAGGCGTGCTCGTGAGCTGGCGCACCGGCTCGGAGACGGGCACGCTCGCTTACGTGGTGGAGCGCGCGCGCGATGGGGCCTCGTTCACGACGGTGGGCGAGCTTCCGGCTGACGACGAATCGTTGAGCGCGCATACGTACCGGTTGGTGGATCGGTGGCCGCTCGACGGCTTGAGCTATTACCGCCTGCGCATGATCGACTCGGATGGCAGCGAGGAACTCGGCCCGGTGGTTCCGGTGTGGAGCGCGAATGGAGCAAGCGCGATCGCCGAGATGGATGCAGACGGCCACTGGCGCATGCAGGGCTGCGCGCCGAACGCCGCTTGGAGCGCGCTGCGGGCCGATGGGGCCTTGATGACCAAGGGATCGGCGGATGAAGCGGGCTCGTTCACGCTGAGTGCCCACGATACAGGCGCGCCCCTGCTGGTGGTGGTGAGCGATGCGGCGGGTCAATCGCGGCTGAAGCTGCCGCCGAGCCGCCTGTCGGAGCCTGGCACGCGCGTGCGCGCATTGCGCTAGCGCTCTTTCCAGATGGTCTCGAGGACCGTTTGCCCCACGGCCTTCAGCGTGGCGGGGTCGATCACCTCCATGTTGTCGGCGTGCGTGTGCCAACTGGGGTGGAAGGCGTTGGTGGCCTCGTGGAATTCGATGATGTCGATGGTGGGGATGCGCAGACGTTGGTTGATCGCCAGGTGATCGTCGGTGCCCACGAAGTACTTGCTCTCCGTGACGAAGCGGTCGCCGTGGCCGATCGTGGCGGCGGTCCGCCACACCTTGTTCACGATGCCCGCCGCGAATTGCATGCTGATGGCCTCGCGGTAGAAGCGCGCGTCCTTGGCGCCGCACATGTCGAGCAGGATGCCGAAGCGCGCGGCATATCCCGGCACGTGCGGGTTCTTCGCGAAGTATTGCGAGCCCAGCGCCCAGGTGTCGATGCTCTGCTCATCCACGGTGATGGCGCCGCTGGGCTGACCGTAGTCCTCCACATCGGTGAAGAGCAGGTCGATGCCAGGGTCGTGCTTCTTGCTGCCGAGGTGGCTGGCGATCTCCAGCAGGATCCCCACGCCGCTTCCGCCATCGTTGGCGCCGAGGATGGGCTCGTGCGGACGCTCCTTGTCCTTGTCGGCGAAGGGCCGCGTGTCGTAATGCGCCAGCAGCAGGATGCGCTCCTTCGCGGCGGTGTCGAAGCGCGCGATGATGTTGCGCAGCGGGAGCTCCTTGCCGTTGAAGGCCTTCACGGTGGCGCGTTGCTCGATCACGTGCGCGCCGTATCCCTTCAGCTTCGCCACCATCCAATCGGCACAGGCCGTGTGCTGCGGTGTTCCCGGCACGCGCGGGCCGAAGTCCACTTGCTTCTGCACGAAGGCGTACGCGCTGTCGGGGTTGAAGAGCGGCGTGGCGGGCAGCGGCGGTAGCGCCGGACTGTTGGACGTCGCTGCGTCCGTTCCAGAACCATCCTGTTTGCAGCTGATGAAGAAAGGAGGCAGGAGCAGGAACAGCAGGCAATAGGCCGCTGGCTGCAGGTGCTCGGCACGCGCGCCAACCTTCAACCTCCAACCCCCGACCCGCATCAACCTCTTTCCCATGTGGTTCCCTCTTTCGTGTCCTTAAGCGTGATGCCGATCGCCGCCAACCGGTCACGGATCGCATCGCTGGTTGCGAAGTCCTTCCGGCCTTTCGCTTCGGCGCGCAAGCGGATGAATTCGTTCACGAGCGCATCGAGCGCGCTGTCGTCCGAAGCGCCAGCGGGTGCTTCTTCCCGCAAGCCGAGCACCTCGCGCACCATGGTGCGCATGAGCGATTGCAGCTTCTCAATGGATGCAGCAGTGAGCCTCAGCTTGCCATCGTGGACCGAGTTGATGATGCGCACGGCCTCGAAGAGCTCAGCGATTATCACTGGTGTGTTCAGGTCGTCGTTCATCGCGGCGTGGCAACGCTGCGCCAACGCGGCGATGTCTGCCTCATCCGCATCTGCGGCCTTCAGCTTGGGCAACAGGGCCATCGCCTTCATCAGGCGCTCCAGTCCTTTCTCCGAGGCCTGCATGGCGGCATTGCTGAAGTCGAGCGTGCTGGCGTAGTGGCATTGCAGCATGAAGAAGCGCACCGTCATGGCGCTGTAGCCCTTCTCCAGCAGCTTGTGGTTGCCGGTGAGCAGCTCCTCGGGCGTGAAGCCATTGCCTTCGCTCTTGGCCATCTTCCGGCCGTTCACGGTGAGCATGTTGCCGTGCATCCAGTAGCGTACGGGCGCATGGCCATCGGCCGCCACGCTCTGCGCGATCTCGCATTCGTGGTGCGGGAACTTCAGGTCCATGCCGCCCCCGTGTATGTCGAAGGTCTGGCCGAGGTACTTGGTGCTCATGGCGCTGCACTCCAGGTGCCAGCCGGGGAAGCCCTCGCCCCACGGGCTGGGCCACTTCATCAGGTGCTGCGGCTCGGCTTTCTTCCAAATCGCGAAGTCGAGCGGACTGCGCTTCTCGTCCATGCCCTCGGTGTCGCGGGTGTTGGCCAGCAGCTCATCGATCCTGCGACCGCTCAGCTCGCCGTACGCGTGTTTCTCCGCGAAGCGCGGCACATCGAAGTACACGCTGCCGTTGGCCTCGTAACCGTAGCCGCTGCCGATGATGCGCTTCACCATCTCGATCTGCTCGATCAAATGGCCGGTGGCGGTGGGCTCGATGCTCGGCGGCAGGATGTTGAAGAGCCGCATGACATCGTGGAAGCCGTTGGTGTACTTCTGCACGATCTCCATCGGCTCCATCTGCTCCAGCCGCGCGCGCTTGGCGATCTTGTCCTCGCCATCGTCCACATCGCCCACCAAGTGGCCCACATCGGTGATGTTGCGCACGTAGCGCACGGCATAGCCCAGGTGCCGCAGCCAGCGGTAGAGCACATCGAAAGTGAGGAAGCTGCGCACGTTGCCCAGGTGCACGTCGCTGTACACGGTAGGGCCGCACACATATAGTCCTACATGCGGCGGGCGCAGCGGGGTGAACTCCTCCTTGCGGCGGGTGAGCGTGTTGGTGATGAAGAGCGGGCCGGGATTCATTGAGCGGCCGAAGGTAGAGGGAGGGGGGCGCCACTACGTCTCGTGACCAAGGCGCTCACTCCCACACCGGCTTCCCGTTCGCGCCGCCCTTCGCTTTGCGGCATGGAGTTGCACACCATGTTCACTCGACCTGCCGAACCCGCACGCGCTTCTCATCGATGACCGTGAACGCATTCTTCAGGCGCTCGTGGTGCATGGAAATCACCATCAGAACCCGTGAAGCGCGGTCGGCAGGCGCCATGGCGTTCATGCGCATGAGTACCACACCCGCATGTCGATATCGCTTCACATGCACGAGGTCGCCGAAGTCCTTGTCCTCCGTGAGCAGCACCTCATCTCGAGAGACGGCGAAGGCCAGTACATCCGGATCCTTCGTGCTGGCCATCTCGTCAGCGATGTACACCACATCATGCCCGGCTGCTCGCAACGCGCGCACCGTTCGGCCATCAACGCTTTCGTCGGCAACGAAGCGCATGGCTCACGCCTCAGGGAATAAGAGATCGTTGCGAACGGCATCCAAGGCGTAGAGCTGCGCGGCCTGGATGCTTTCGCGCGTGAGCTTCGGATAACCTTCGAGTATCTCGTCCACAGGTCTGCCCAAAGCGATCTTCTCCAGGATCAGCTCCACAGGAATACGGGTGCCCTTGAAGCAGGGCTTTCCGTACATCACGTCCGGCTCCGATGCGATATGGTCCTGCCAGTGAATCATGCAGCGCCAAAAGTAGGCCCATCATCCCTGGAAAGGGATGGCAGGCTTCGCTCTTTCAGCTTGACTATCTCAACCTCTCCTTACTCCCACACCGGCTTCCCGTTCGCGCCGCCCTTCGCTTTGCGGCAATCGATCTCTACGCCGAGCTCGCCCTCGGGGCGCTCGAAATCGCCGGTGCTGATCTCGATGCTGGGGTCGGCGTACACCTTGTTCATGTAATAGCCATAGATGGGCAGCGCGCTGTTGGCGCCCTGGCCCTTGTCGGTGGTGCTGAAGCGCACGCTGCGGTCCTCGGCACCGGTCCATACACCGGTCACCAGGTCGGGGGTGATGCCGATGAACCAGCCATCGCTGTTGTTCTGCGTGGTGCCGGTCTTGCCCGCCGTGGGGAACTTGATGTTGGCGTACTTCTGCCGGTTGCCCCAGCTGGTGCGCAAGCGCATGCCGGTGCCCACCACCTTGCCGGTGCTGGGGTTGTACGCCCCATCGGTGACGCCCTTGAGCATCTTGAGCATGATGTACGCGGTGCGCTCATCGAGGGCCTCGTAGGTCTCGGGCACCACGTCCACGATGGTGTTGCCGTTCTTGTCCTCGATGCGCGTGAAGAGGATGGGCTTGATGTACACGCCCTTGTTGGCGAAGCTGCTGAAGGCGCCGGTGATCTCCGAGAGCTTCAGGTCGGCCACGCCCAGGCAGAGCGAAGGCACGGGATCAAGCGGGCTCTTCACGCCCATGTGGCGCGCCAGCATGGTCACGCTCTCCGGGCCGAACTGCTTCATCAGCCAGGCGGTGATGGTGTTCATCGAGTTGGCCAGCGCGTATTCCACGGTGACCATGCCGCCGTACTCGCCATCGCTGTTCTCGGGGCACCAGTCGGGCTGGCCCTCGGGCATGTCGAAGCAGATCTTCTGGTTGGGCAGCTCGCGGCAGGGGTCCATGCCCTCGCGGATGGCGGTGGCATAGACGAAGGGCTTGAAGGTGCTGCCCACCTGGCGGCGCGCCTTGTCCACGTGGTCGAATTGGAAGTGCTTGAAGTCAGGGCCGCCCACCCAGGCCTTCACGAAGCCTGTGCGCGGGTCCATGCTCAGCAGGCCGCTGCGCAGGAAGCTCTTGTAGTAGCGGATCGAGTCCATCGGGCTCAGCAGCGTATCGATCTCGCCTTTCCAACTGAACACGCGCATCTTCACCGGCGTGCGGAAGACTGTCGGGATGTCAGCCTTCTTCACCACAGGCCACCACGCCCCGCAGCCGCCCTCTTGTGGATTGCAGTGGTAATGCAGCGCGCCCTCGTGCTCGGCCTTGATGATGTACGCTGCAGGACGCTCGCAACTTCCGCATAGTCTTCCAGTGAGCACCTTGTAGCGAACGCTGGCCCTCATCGCCCGAGTCATGATCGTGTCAATCTCCGAGAGGCTCACTCGGCTATCGAAAGGCCTGTTCTTCTTGCGTGAGATGTCCTTGAAGAAGTCGGCCTGCAGCTCGTTGGCCAGGTGCTCGCGCACGCCCCATTCGGCGTAGGCCTGCATGCGATGGTCGATGGTGGTGTACACCTTGAGGCCGTCGGTGTAGAGGTCGTAAGGCTTGCCATCGGGCCCGGGGTAGCGCAGGCTGCCTTTATCGTCCTTGCTGTCGAGCAGCGCTTGCAGTTTCTCGCGGAGCGCTTCGCGGAAGTAGGGCGCGGGTCCCTCGGTGTGGCTCACGCTCTGGAAGTCGAGTCCGAGCGGCAGGGCTTTCAGCGAATCGTACTCGGTGCGCGTGATGTAGCCATTGCGGCGCATCTGGTCGAAGACCACCATGCGGCGGTGCAGCACGGTATCGATGCGGTAATCTTTGCGCGGGTTGAAGAGCGCGGGATTCTTGCACATGCCCACGAGCATGGCGGCCTCATGCAGCCGCAGCGAGTCGGGCGTGGTGTTGAAATAGACGCGTGACGCGCTGTGGATGCCCACCGCCTGGTTCACCCAGTCGAAGCGGTTGAGGTACATGGCGATGATCTCATCCTTGGTGTACATGCGCTCCAGCCGCGCGCTGATGATCCACTCCTGGAACTTCTGGAACACGCGCTTCACCACGTTGCCGCTGCGGTCGTGGAAGAGCATCTTGGAGAGCTGCTGCGTGAGGGTGCTGGCGCCACCGCGCTTGCCCAGGAACACGGCCGCGCGCAGGGTGCCGCGCAGGTCCACGCCGGCGTGCTCGCGGAAGCGCTCGTCCTCGCAGGCGATCAGCGCGTTCACCACGTTCGGGCTGATGCGTGCGAAATCCACCGGGATGCGGTTCTCCTTGTAGTACTGCCCCATCTGGGTGCCATCGCTGAAGAGGACGGCGGTGGCCAGGTCGCTGCGCGGATTCTCCAGGTCCTCGATGCCGGGCAGGTCGCTGAGCGCGGCGGCCAGCAGCAGGGAGTAGATGCCGAGCACCGGCGCGAGCACCAGCGCCCACCACAGGAGCCTGCGCTTCTTCTTGCTCTTGGAGCTGCCTTGCTTCATGGCGGGCGCCCGGCTTGGGCGGGGCGAAATTACCGGAGCAGGCCGAGGCTTCGGCTGCTGGGGCCAGAGCGATCAACGGAAGGAATGCGCGGAGCGCGTGCGAAGCGCAAGTACCAGCCCCAGGCGCGAGGGTACGATGGTGCAACGGTGCACAAGAAGCCTGCATTCGCACCGTTGCACCATAGCGCCTTCGCACCCCAGCACCGCATCACTGCTGGCGGCGCTCGATGCTCACCCCCACGTCGATGACGCCGGGCAACGGGTTGTCTCGCATGGCCTGCTCCAACCGGATGGTGTATTGGCCTTTCGCCGGGAAGCGGTTGCCGAGCTTATAGAGCACCTTGGCCTCGCGGGTACGGCTGGCCAGGATGAAGCCGGTGCCCTTGCCCAGCCAGCGCCCCATGGGGTCGGCCAGCAGGCATTCCACGGTGTCGCGCTTGCTGCGGCCGCCAGGCCCTTCGAGGTCAATGAAGAGGTAGAGATTGCTGTACGCGTAGTCGTTGGTGTGCCGCACGTCGATGTACACGTCGTGCTTGTTGAGCGTATCGGAGATGTCGAATGTGAAGGCGGGCTTCAGCGCGTTGCTCCATGCGCCATCGGGGATAGGCGCATCGCTCTGGAAGACCACGTCATCCGCGCATCCGCACAGCAGCAGCACCGCTGCCGAAACGAGCCACGGGCCCTTCAAGCCGCGGGTGGTGTTGGGCCTCCTCCGCCTGGTGGTCGATTGCCACGCCCGCGCGAGCGGCGCCGGCGATCGCTGCGCCCAGCGCCCTGGCCTTCGGGTCGTGGGCCTTGCTGCTGGGGCCGCTGCCCTTGCTGCTGCTGACTCTGCCCGCCATGTGCTTGCTGCCCGCCGCCTTGGCCGGGGCGTTGCCCGGTAGATGCGGGCCGCCGGTCGCGGTCACGACCGCGCTTGCGGCCACGCCCGCTCTTGATCTTGCTGTCGAAGCGTGTGAGTTCGTCCTGCCCGGTCACGTTCTCGTAATCGGGTTGCGCCGTTTCCTGCACCGGCTCATCGGCCATCTGCAGGTCCACCTCGGGGATCTCGCCTTCCTTGTTCTTCGCGAGAATGTCGCGCACCACGTCGACCGGGAAGCCGGCCATCACGAAAGCTTCGCCAGGCTTCTTGAATCCGTACCACATCTTGCCGGTGAAGATGTCGGTCTTGATGTGCGCGCCAGTGCCTTGTTGGGTCTTGAGTTTGGCGTTCTGCGAAGGGTAGCTCTTCACCGCCTCGATGTACATGTCGAGCTCGTAGTTGAGGCAGCACTTGAGCTTGCCGCATTGGCCCGCGAGCTTCTGCGGGTTCAGTGCCAGTTGCTGGTAGCGTGCCGCGCTGGTGGTGACGCTGCGGAAATCAGTGAGCCAGGCGCTGCAGCAGAGCTCGCGGCCGCAGCTGCCGATGCCGCCGATGCGGCCGGTCTCCTGCCGCGCCCCGATCTGCTTCATCTCCACGCGCGTCTTGAAGCGGTCGGCGATCTCGCGCACGATGCCGCGGAAGTCGATGCGGTCCTCGGCGGTGTAGTACACGATGGCCTTGGTGCCGTCGCCCTGCATCTCCACGTCGGTCACCTTCATGTCGAGGCGCGCGCCGCGCACCATCTCGCGCGCCACGCGCATCGATTCGTCTTCGCGCTTGCGGGCCTCGTGCCAGCGGTCGATGTCCTCCTGCGTGCTCTTGCGCAGCACTTTGCGCAGCTCGTAGGTGTCAACAGTGACGTTACGGCGCGCCATCTGCGCGCGCACCAGTTCGCCGCTGAGGCTCACCATGCCCACGTCGTGGCCCGGTGCGGCATCAACGGTTACGATGTCGCCGGGTGCGAGCGGAATGCCGGTGGTGTTGCGGAAGAAGGCCTTGCGGGTGTTCTTGAAGCGCACCTCCACGCCATCGAAGGCCGTTTGTCCGTGCGGCAGCGGCACGCCGGTGAGCCAATCGAACACGCCCAGCTTGTTGCACCCGCTGGTGCTGCAAAAGCCGTTGCTCTTGCACCCGGCCGGCTTGCCATCAGCCCCAGTCCCGCAATTCCCGCATGCCATGGGGCGAAGGTAGGGGCGCGGAATTCCGCGCCCCTACCTCGCCCCTCAGCTTCTCAACAACCCCATCATCCGGTAGCTCATGTCCATGAAGAGCACCTTGGGGTTGGCGTTGCGCTCGATGTGCACGTGCGCGGTCTCCAGTTCGCGACGGATGCCCTCGGCGCTGCGCTCGTTCAGCAGCTTGCTGAAGTTGCCCACGAACTCCAGCTCCTGCCCGGCCACGCGCACCAGCGGTCCGGCCTGCATCCATTGCAGCGCGCATTGGCGCATGATGAAGAGCCCGTAGCGCACCAGGGCCTTCTGCCATTCGCGGCCCAGCTTGGCGAAGCCTTCCGCCAGTTCCGTCGCGGTGGCCACTTCGCGTTTGTAGCAGGCGCGCAGCCAGTCGCGGAAGAAGATGAAGTGCTCCTCTTCGCCCTTGCCGGCAATGTCAACGGCCTCAAGGTAGTCGCCCTCGCTGCGGCTGGCGAACGCGAACGCATCGGCCTCGCTGAGCTCCGGGAAGCGCTCGCGCAACGCATCGGCCAGCTCGGGCGCGGCCAGCGCAGGCACCTTCACCATCTGCGCCCGGCTCAGGATCGTGGCGAGCAACTGCTCCGCGTCGGTGGCCACCAGCAGGAAAACGGTGTTCGGCTCCGGCTCCTCCAGCACCTTCAGCAATTTGTTCGCGGCGGGCGGGTCCATCAGTTCGGGCATCCATACCAGCAGCACTTTGTGCCCGCCGCGGAAGCTCTTCAAGCTCAAGCGGCGCTGGATCTCCTGCGCGATGTCAACCCCCATGCGCAGCTGCTTGTTCTCGCTCTCGAGCCGGTCGCGCCACTGCTCAATGTCCAGGTAGGGCTCGGCCAGCACGGCAGCACGCCAATCGCCCACGAACGAATCGCAGGTCTTCACCTTGTCCGTGAAGAAGATCGGGAAGCTCAGGTGCAGGTCGGGGTGCTCCAACTTGGCCATCTGCAGGCACGATGGGCAAGCGCCGCAGGCATCGGCGGCATCGGGCTTCTCGCAGAGCAGGTACCGTGCGTACGCCAGGGCCATGGGCAGATTGCCGCTGCCGCGCGGACCCACGAAGAGCTGCGCATGCGGAACGCGGCCCTCGCGGATGTTGCCGATCAGCTTCGCCTTCAGCGGCGCATGGCCGATGACCTT